>JAQGKN010000627.1 GCA_028290085.1 Hyphomicrobiales bacterium | reverse complement strand
ACCCTCTGCGACCCTGAACAAACTCGGCGTCGACGTCGTGGTGCGCGGCGAATGCGAGGAGGTTGTAACCCAGCTGGCCTCCGGCGGGAACCTCGCCAACATCCCATCCATCGCGTATCGCGAGGGTCAGCAAATCATCATCACGGGCGCACCCGCCCCTACTCGCTTCACAGACCTGCCCGCGCTGCACTGGCCTGACCATTGGATCGCGCGCCACGACCATCATCACCATCGTTTCGGCACGCAATGCATTGGCCTAGGAGCGGAAGTAGAGGCGTCGCGCGGGTGTCCGTATTCGTGCAGCTTCTGTGCCAAGACGGACTATCGCGACTCCTATCGTAAACGCGATTTGAAGATCATTCTCGATGAGATCGATGCACTGCGCACCCAGGGCGCAAGATACATTTATTTCATCGATGAAATTTTCCTTCCGCAGCGCCCCCTTCTCGAAGCGCTCGCTGACCGAGACCTGAGCTTCGGCATTCAGACACGCATCGATCTCTGGAAGCCGGACATGCTGGATCTGCTCGGCCAGGCCGGATGCGTCTCGATCGAAGCCGGGATAGAAAGCTTGACCCGCGAAGGCCGTGCCATGCTCGACAAAATGTGCCGCCTGAGTACAGACGAACTCTCAGAAAGGCTTATCCACGCGCGCAGGCGCGTACCCTTCGTACAAGCAAATCTCATCAAAACATCGCGAGACGATTGCACGTTGATCGATGATTGGCGCACGCGATTGCACAAGGCCGGCGTGTGGGCCAACGATCCCGTGCCACTCTATCCGTATCCCAGCTCGCCGGACTATCGCAAATTATGGGGCCCACCGGATGACGAGGCGTGGGAGCGTGCACACACGCATTACCTCGCTCAATTCCAATCGTTCAGCGATATCCAGGATGAGCGACCTGCCCCACTGCAGGAGTTGGAGGCGTCGTGCCTCAAGCCCTGAAACATCCCCCACTTCACCTGCTGATGACGACCGACACCATTGGTGGCGTCTGGACCTATTCACTCGATCTCGCTGAGGCTCTGCAGGCGATTGGCCTGCGCGTCACGCTGGCTGTCATTGGCCCTGGTCCGGGCACGACACAGATTGACGAAGCGACTACCGTCGGCATTGATCTCCTGCAGACCGGCGCGGCGCTCGATTGGCTCGCGTCCGGCAAAAACGAGGTCGCGACTACCGCCGAAATCCTCGGCACACTCTTGATCGAAACCCAAGCAGACATTCTACAAGTACACAGCCCCGCCTACCTCGCGTTCCAAGCGTACCATGCGCCTAGTGTTGCCATCATGCATTCCTGCACCGCAACGTGGTGGGAGGCCGTGCACGGCGGCTACCTGCCCCGAGATCTCACATGGCGCGAGGAGCTTGTAGACACGGGATTGCGGAACGCAGACGTTGTTGTAGCTCCCTCTCACAGCTTCGCCACGGCTGTCGCGCGCCGCTACAAAGCCAATCGCATGGTAACGGTTTACAATGCACGGCGTAAGCCGCCGGCGCGCGTGGCAACGCGCATTACCGGCATACCAGATGGGCTCTTTGCATTGACCGCCGGACGTCTCTGGGATGAGGCTAAATCTCTCTCGACTTTGGATGCGGCCGCATCTCTCATCGCTCTGCCGGTCTATGCAGCAGGATCACTAACCTCACCGCACTCGGACGGCATCACGCTTGCGGCAACACGCACCCTTGGAGCCCTGTCCGCACGCGAGATGCGGACCCTCTACGGCGCGCGGCCCATATTCGTGTCCTGCGCGGTGTACGAGCCCTTCGGACTATCCGTCCTCGAAGCTGCGCAAGCCGCATGTCCACTTGTGCTGAGTGACATCCCGACCTTTCGCGAACTGTGGCGCGACGCAGCGATGTTTGTGCCCGCGCGCGAGCCGTTTGCTCTCGCCCAAGCCCTTAATGCGCTGGCAGAGGACGATGTGCTCCGAAATCGCTTGGCACGCGCCTCCTATGCACGGTCGCAGGAATTCACAACACAACAGCAAGCAAGTCTGATGAGCGCGATCTATCGCTGCGCGCTCTTCGAAAGGATGCGCGAGGCTGCGGAATGAAGATCGTCTATTACACGCATTCTCTTGTCTCCTGCTGGAACCACGGCAACGCACATTTCCTGCGCGGGGTTCTGACCGAACTCGCCTCGCGGGGACACGAGGTTCTCTCCTGCGAAGCCGCGGGAAACTGGAGCCTCGATAACCTGCGACAGGAAGATGCGTACGACGCAGGTGCACTGTTTGCACGCAAGTACCCAGTTCTCCATCCCGCCACCTACCGCAACTTGACCGAAGCTGTCTCGGCGGCAGACGGCGCAGATCTCGTCGTCGTGCATGAATGGAACGAACCGGCGCTCGTGGCAGCGTTGGGCAAGCGGCGCATTGAGGGAGGCCGCTTTCTCCTGCTCTTTCACGACACGCACCACCGCGCCGTCAGCGATCCAGACGCGATCCGAATGCTCGACCTGGAGGGCTATGACGGCGTCCTCGCCTTCGGTAGCGCATTGGCAAAGATCTACGAAGCATGGGGCTGGCGCGAACGGGTGTTCGTTTGGCACGAGGCGGCCGACACGCGTGTCTTCTATCCGCTGGTGCGCGACCTGCCGCGCACGGGGCTTGTCTGGATCGGCAACTGGGGCGACGGCGAGCGAAGCTCGGAGCTCGAACGATTTCTGCTCGCGCCAGCCCAAGAAGTCGGCCTCGATCTGGATATTTACGGCGTACGCTATCCCTTGTCGACGCTCGACCTGCTGCGAACTTATGGCGCGCGATATCGCGGGTGGCTGCCAAATGCACGCACGCCCGAAGCTTTCGCGACCCATCTGGCAACAGTTCATGTGCCGCGTCGCTTCTACACGACGCATTTACCGGGCATACCAACTATCCGCGTTTTCGAGGCGCTTGCTTGCGGTATTCCGCTCGTCTGCGCGCCTTGGGATGACGCGGAAAGCCTCTTCACACCTGGCGCAGATTACCTCGTCGCACGTGATGGTGCGGAGATGACCCAGCAGTTGCGAGCGCTCGCAACAAGCCCGGATTTTCGGCAACAGCTTGTGCAACATGGCCTCGCTACGATCCACGCGCGCCACACCTGCGCGCATCGCGTCGATGAATTGCTGGGGATCTGCAGGCAACTAGGCGCGGGGAGAGCGGTGGAGTCGCAACTATGAGGATTGCGTTTTACGGGTCGAGCCTGCTGTCGTCATATTGGAATGGCGCCGCAACATATTATAGAGGCATGTTGCGGGACCTGGCGTCGCGCAGATATGAGATTCATTTCTACGAGCCCGACGCATTCGAGCGCCAGAGTCACCGCGACATTGAGCCGCCGGAATGGGCGCAGGTACATGTCTACGACAATAACGAAGACGCGGCACGTGGCGTCATCGCGCAAGCTGCGAGCGCCGATATCGTCGTGAAGGCAAGCGGCGTCGGCGTTTTCGATGAGCTTCTGCTCGAAGGAACCATGGCCGCCGCCCGCACCGATGCACTTAGAATCTTCTGGGATGTCGATGCGCCGGCAACACTCGCCGAAATCAAACACCAACCCGATCATCCATTGAGACGCGCCCTGCCAGAGCTGGATCTCGTCTTCACATACGGAGGGGGCCCGCCCGTTGTGTCCGCCTATGAAAGCCTTGGCGCACGTCGCTGCGTGCCGGTCTACAATGCGCTCAGTCCGGACACACACTACCGCGAAGATCCTGATTTCGCATTCACAGCAGATCTCGCATTTCTTGGAAATCGCCTGCCGGACCGCGAAGCGCGCGTCGACGAATTCTTTCTCACCGCAGCTTCCGCACATCCCGAGAAGCGCTTTCTGATCGGTGGCTCCGGCTGGGGCGACAAGTCCATGCCGCCCAATGTCACCTGGCGTGGACACGTCTACACGCACGAGCATAATCGCTTCAACTCGACACCTCTGGCAGTGCTGAACATCGCGCGCGACAGCATGGCAACAAACGGCTTCTCTCCTGCTACACGCGTTTTCGAAGCAGCGGGTGCTG
>JAQGKN010000531.1 GCA_028290085.1 Hyphomicrobiales bacterium | reverse complement strand
CCCGGGGCCACCTTGAAGGCGGCGCCCGTCTTGCCCTTGATCTCGTCGACGGTGACGCCCTCCGCCAGTTCGACCAGCGTCAGGCCGTCTGAGCCCTTGTGGTCGACCTGGAACACGCCGAGGTCGGTGATGACGAGGTCCACCACGCCCGCCCCGGTCAGCGGCAGGGTGCAGCGGTCCAGCAGCTTGGCGCCGTCCTTGGCGACGTGCTCCATCACCACCACGACCTTCTTGACGCCGGCCACGAGGTCCATCGCGCCGCCCATGCCCTTCACCATCTTGCCGGGGATCATCCAGTTGGCGAGATCACCGTTTTCGGCAACCTGCATGGCACCCAGGATCGACAGGTCGATGTGACCGCCGCGAATCATGGCGAAGGAATCGGCGCTGGAGAAATAGCTGGTCGTGGGCAGCTCGGTGATCGTCTGCTTGCCCGCATTGATCAGGTCGGCATCCTCCTCGCCCTCATAGGGGAAAGGGCCCATGCCGAGCATGCCGTTCTCGCTCTGCAGTTGCACCGTCATGCCGGCGGGGATGTAATTCGACACGAGGGTCGGAATCCCGATGCCGAGATTGACGTAGAACCCATCGCGCAATTCCTTTGCGGCGCGCGCGGCCATATCTTCGCGTGTCCAGGCCATCGAAACGTCTCCCAGGAGTCCGGTGTTGTATCAGGCGCGCTTGCGCGTCGTGCGTTGCTCGATGCGCTTTGGCGCGTCGGGAACATGGACGAGGCGCTGCACGAAAATGCCCGGCGTAATGATGTGGTCGGGGTCGATCTCGCCCGGCTGGACGAGATGCTCGACCTCGGCGATCGTGACCTTGCCGGCCGTGGCCATCATCGGATTGAAGTTCCGCGCGGTCTTGCGATAGACGAGATTGCCCTCGGTATCGGCCTTCCAGGCGTGGACGATGGAGATATCGGCGACGAGGCCGCGCTCCATCACAAAAGTCTCGCCGTCGAACTCGCGCAAGTCCTTGCCGTCGGCGATGATCGTGCCGACGCCGGTCTTGGTGAAGAACGCCGGGATGCCCGCGCCGCCCGCGCGGATGCGCTCGGCAAGCGTGCCCTGCGGGTTGAATTCCAGCTCCAGCTCGCCCGCGAGATATTGCTGCGCAAACAGCTTGTTCTCGCCGACGTAGGACGAGATCATCTTGCGGATCTGGCGCGTCTCCAGAAGGATGCCGAGGCCGATGCCATCGACGCCTGCATTGTTGGAGATAATGGTGAGATCGCGGACGCCCGTGTCGCGTATCGCGAGGATCAGCGTTTCGGGAATGCCACAAAGGCCGAAGCCCCCCGACATGATGGTCATGCCATCTTTCAGAAGGCCGGCGAGCGCCGAACGCGAATCCGAGTAGACCTTGCTCATGAGCGTGCCCGAAGCTCCCAACGTCAGCGTTGCCCGAAGTTAGTGGCTGACAGCGACGAAACCAAGCGATTTCACGCCCGCCTTGTGTCTGGCGGGCCACCGATGGCGCCGGACCGCCTCCCATGGTCAAGGCGGCCGCGCTCAGCTATAGGGGCGAAGGAGGGTTCGCCGTTCCAGTCCTCTGCCGATCCCGCTGTTTCTTGCCTCTCGCGCCGGTCCCTGTCGTCATGAACATTCTCCGGATCTACATCCGCGTCCTCAAGCAACTCGGTAGCGAGTACAGACTGGCTGTGATCCTGGTCTTCGCCAATCTCGCGCTGGCGGCCGCCCAATTTGCCGAGCCGGTGCTGTTTGGGCGCATCATCGACAAACTCGCCAATGCGCAGAAAGACTCGGTGCCGCTGCAATGGGACGACCTGATGCCGCTGGTGGGTGCCTGGGTCGGATTCGGACTGTTCACTATCGCTGCAGCGGTGCTGGTTGCTCTTCATGCTGACCGCCTGTCGCATCGGCGGCGGCTTGCTGTTACCGGCAATTATTTCGACCACGTGCTGCACTTGCCGCTGAGCTTTCATACGGCGAGCCATTCCGGGCGGCTGCTGAAAACGATGCTCGACGGCGCGGCCGGCATGGCCACTCTCTGGCTGTCCTTCTTCCGCGAGAATTGCGCGTCCTTTCTGGCCCTGTTCGTTTTGCTACCCGCATCGTTGTTCATCAACTGGCGGCTGGCCGGGCTGCTCATCGTGCTGGTGTTTTTTTTCGGCTTCCTGACGACGATGGTGCTGCGCCGGACTGAAGGCCTGCAGGGCGTGGTCGAGCGTTTCAATACGGATCTCGCCGAACGCGCCTCCGATGCCCTTGGCAATGTGCCGGTCATCCAGAGTTTTACGCGCGTCGATGCAGAGACGGGCGCGATGCGCCAGATCATCACCAATCTGCTCGCAGCGCAGATGCCGGTCCTCTCCTGGTGGGCACTGGCTGCGGTCGCAACGCGCGCATCCGCGACGCTGACCTTGGTCGCGATTTTCTTGCTCGGCACATGGCTGCACTTGCAGGGTCTCGCCACTATCGGTGAAATCGTCACCTTCATGAACTTCGCGACGATGCTGATCGGACGGCTCGAACAGGTGGTGAGTTTCACCAACTGGATCTTCATGCTGTCGCCGAAGTTGCAGGAGTTCTTCGACGTTCTCGACACGATGCCGGGCGTCAGCGACAGGCCGGGCGCGAAAGATGTCGGCCGTTTGCAGGGACGCGTCGCGTTCGAGAACGTGACCTTCTCCTACGACGGACGCCGCATCGCAGTGTCCGACGTGTCCTTCGTGGCGGAGCCGGGCGAAACGATCGCGCTGGTGGGCACCACGGGGTCGGGCAAATCCACGACGCTGAGCCTGCTGCATCGCGTGTTCGATCCGATCCATGGCGCGGTGAAGATCGACGGCATCGATATTCGCGACATGACCATGGTGTCGCTTCGCCGGAACATCGGCGTCGTCTTTCAGGAGCCGATGCTGTTTGCGCGTTCCATCGAGGAAAACCTCCGCGTGGGCAAACCCGATGCGAGCGACGAGGAAATCAA
>JAQGKN010000518.1 GCA_028290085.1 Hyphomicrobiales bacterium | reverse complement strand
GTTGACGTCCTCTCGGTCGATCCGACGGCCTGCCTAGCGGACGAAAAACGCGCGTAGCAGGTAAATGAAAAGCGCCATGACGGCGAAAGGCACAGCCCAGCCGATCCAGGCCGGCGGCAGTCGCCTTTTCGTCAGTGGCAGCGAGGCCAGCGTGACCAGCACCGCGCCGATCAGCGCCGTGCCAATCCATCCGTACCAATACATGGCCGGGCCGCTGCGGGGCGCCTCGGTCCACGGGCCCCAGGCATTGATGCGCGGATGATAGGTCATCAGCGCGATATTCCACTGCTCTGCCACGACATAGACGAGGGCGAAGGCGGCGCCGAAAATCGGGAATGTGCGTTCAGGGCTCATTGGCCGTACAACCCCCGAATGTTGTTGAGGACATGGCCGACCAGAAAGCCGTACCAGACGACGAAGCACAGGATAGCGTTGGTCGCCCGCCGGGCGCCAGCAAGTGCCTCATCGAGCGGCTGGCGCCAGGCAAGCCAGTAGAAGGGCAGCATGCCCATCGCGAGCACCGCGAACTGCTCTTTCAGCTCGAACGAGCCATTGGCGTTCCAGAGCCGCGCCGTCTCGAAATAAGTGCGCACCGTCAGGCGGTAGGGCGGATAAACGAGGGCACCCAACACGAAGGTGATGACGAAGAGCCAAAGGATTCCATTTCGGAATTTGGCAGCCTGCACAGCTCGGAAGCTGGAGACGAGGCCCGCGGCCTTGCGCGCCGGCCACCAGACCGCAAAGGCCTGATGCGTCACGGCACCAAGCAGGGCAACCGCGCACAAGCCATGCACGATGAGCAGAACAGTGAACATCTCTCCTCCCTGACATCGCGCTTCTTTCGTGGCGCGGACCAAGGCCGCGCTCATCGCCGAGCACCTGAATGTTGCGAATTTGCGCCAGATCGCGCCGCGCGTCTAGCGCGCAACCTCAAAACCGGCAAACGGCCCATCTGCGGTGACGATGCGCCCGCCGACCATCGTCAGCACCGAGGAGATCCGGCCGATCTCTCCCAGGGGGACGCGCATGAAATCGTCCGAGAGGACTGCAAGATCGGCCAGCATCCGCGGCGCAAGCGATCCACGCGCGCCCTCGTCATGCGTGAACCAGGCACTGCCCTGCGTGTAGATGCGCAAGGCTTCCTCCCGGCTCGGGATTTCCGCCGCCACCCGCGTCGATTGCCCCGAAATCGTATGTCCGTCGAGCATCCATTGCAGGGCCACGAAGGGATTGTAGGACATGACCCGATCCGCATCCGTGCCGCCGCCGACCGGCAGCCCCATTCGCATCGCGCTCACGATGGGCGGCATCTGTTCGATGCGGCTGCGTTGATAGGCGCTGAGGAAGGAGGGTGCCGCGAAATAGAGCCGGTTCTGCATCAGCCATCCCACACCCAGCGCCCGCATGCGCGCGAGCGTCGCGGGCGTCGCATCATGCACATGCGCGATCGACCAGCGCAGCGGCGCCAGGGGAACTTGCTTGCCGACATGTTCGAGGGCGTCGAGAAGAAAATGCACCGAGGACTCATTGTTCCAGTGCACGGTGATCGTCAGCCCTGCGCGTGCAGCCCACAGCGCGACATTCTCGAATTGCGCGAGCTGCGCGGCGTCGGGATGCTCATTGTTGTACATGCCCCAAGTCACGCATTCGCCGAGCCCATTGAAGCGCAACCAGTCGTCGCCCGCTCCCATCGGCAGGCGGTCGGTGATCTCCTGAAAGTCGGCCAACTCCGTGCCGGCGTGCGGCGCGCAGAGGCTGTAGCGCACGCGCAGGGTCAGTGCGTGTTCCCGCGCCATTCGCAACACCGCCTCATATTGATCGAGTGCCAGATTATGGCCGCCGGGATCGGAAATGCCGGTGATCCCGAGGCGATTCAGCTCGCGAAAGAAACGCGCGGTTCCCTCCGCCGCTTGTTCGACCGTGGCTCTGGGAAGTCGCGCGTAAAGGGCGACGATGGTGCCGAGATCGCCGTTGACCCAGCCCGTCGGATTTCCCTCGGGATCACGCTCCAGCCGGCCGTTGGCGGGCAGGTCTGCATCGCCCGAGATTCCGAGTTTCTCAAATCCCATCGGCGAGAGCAGGGCACTGACATACGACATCTGGACGTAGACGGGATGCCCCGAAGCCGCCTGCGCAATCTCGTTTTGTGACGGACGACGTGCTTCGGAAAACTGCTGGATGCTCCAGCCACCGGGCACCACGATCCATCCACCGGGCGGCGTGGTTTTCGCGGCTTCGCGGATGCGCTCCAGGGCGTCGCGCAAGGATGTCGCGCCGATCCAGTTGACCTGTGTCGAAAAAGTCAGGCCCGCGCGTATCGCATGGATGTGGGAATCGATCAGGCCTGGAATAACCGTTCGCCCGCCCAGATCGATCTCTCGCGTGCCGGGCGGCGACACGGCCCGCATTTGGGCATCTGTTCCGACCGCGGCTATGCGTCCAGCTGAAACTGCGATAGCTCGTGCGACGGTCGATTGGGCGTCGAGCGTGATGATGCGCCCGTTGACGAGCAGAATATCTTGCGCCGCCGCGACACTTGGTGAGGCAATGCTCATCAATATGCCGAAGACGACGTCCAGAACGCCAAAACCTCGCATTGCGCCGGTTCCCTCCCTGCCGATCTCGTCGGATCGGCTTTTGGGAACGCAAGTTAGTTCAGGGCGCGCAATCAGGAAAGACGTTAGAAACGGCGGCCGCTCGAGAGCAGCCGCCATCAGATCTCACTCAGTCGGCAAGGCGTCCATGGCCTGACTGAAACCGCGGAGCGAGATGGGCAGACCGATGTCCTGTCCGTTTGCATTGCGCAACTCGATCCGGCCGCGTTCGCCTGCCGTCCGCCAGCGCTTGAGAAGATCGGCGCTGACCTTGATATCGGCGAAGCAGCCGCCCGGAACGCATTTGCGCCACGTCAGTTCGGTGGCAACGCCGTCGGTTGCTTCAGAAAATACCTTCGCCGGCTTGTCGAATGAAATATTGGCCGGCAGCAGGATCGTGAGGTTCAATGGCTCACCTTTCTGCGGACGGCCGAAGGC
>JAQGKN010000509.1 GCA_028290085.1 Hyphomicrobiales bacterium | reverse complement strand
CGACTGCGACGCCACTGGCTATCATTGGATCGTGGATCAATCGGCCGACGAGAACGCCGATCACGGCGGAGATCGTGTTGCCGCCAATGATCGACCAAGGCTGGGCCAGGGGGCTCGAGGGAACCGCGAAGAGCAGCACCGCGGAGGCGCCCATGGGCGCGGCGAGCAGGGGCAAATGCGGGTCCTGCCCGAAGGCGAGGCTGCAGAGCGCGCCCGTCAGGCCGATGCTCACGACTGCGCCGCAGCAGGCCAGGATCCTGTCGCGAAGCTTCGCGCCGGCGAGGATGGGGCTGAAGAGCTTGAACTGGCGAAGTGGAGGCGATCGCCTGAGGCGCGCTTTCAATCTCTGGAGCAATCCGCGTTCCGTTTTCTTAAGCTAAACCCTTGCTCGGGCTGCTTTTCTTGGCCTTTAGCGCCATAAACCGGTGGCACGGCACAGGTCAAGCGGCGAAAGCTCGCAGCCTTTCGGCCCTCGGCTCGTTCAGCCCTGGGTCTGCCCTCATCCGGGTGAGCAAATTTAAGTTCGCAACCGTACGCGTCCTGGCTGTCTACCGCAGTTTCTGTTTGCGCCCTGGAGGTTAGCCGCTGCGCAACGCTATGCTGCGGTTTCGCTGTGCGCTCGCGCGCGAAGAGTAAAAACCGGATCTTGGATCGAACGATGGATCCTTGAAAATATAAACGGTTCAACCTGAACAGGTCTAAGACATGCGCCTGCTTCCGAAACTGTTCGGGAAGATTGTTCGTAAAGGACACATCACTCTCGTCGCGCCAGATGGAACGAAATATCAGGCGGGCCCAGGCGGCGGGCCGCATGTAACATTGCGTATTCTCGATCCCGCACTCGACTGGAAAATCGTTTTCGATCCCGAGCTGAGCGCCGCCGAGGCCTTTATGGACGGCACGCTGGTGATTGAGGACGGCAGCATTCACGACCTCATGACGCTGATCTTCGCCAACAAGCGACAGTTCGACATGAGCGGTGGCCAGATCGCCTGGAATGGCGTGGCCCGCAAGTTGCGGCGCTTCATGCAGCACAATCCCATTGCACGGGCCCGAGCCAACGCACGGGCGCATTACGACACCGGCAACGACCTGTTCCGGCTGTTCCTGGATCGGGACATGCAATATTCCTGCGCCTATTACCCTGTCGGCGACGAGACGCTCGACGAAGCGCAGACGAAGAAGAAGCGTCATATTGCAGCCAAGCTGGCGCTCGGGCCCGGGCAGACCGTGCTCGATATCGGTTGTGGCTGGGGTGGCCTCGCGCTCTATCTCGCTTCGGTTGCCGACGTCCGGGTTGTAGGCGTGACGCTTGCTGAGGAACAATATCGTTTTGCCACCGCACGCGCTTGTGCAGCGGGCTTGTCGGACCGTGTTGAATTCAGGCTTTGCGATTATCGCAACGTGACGGAGAAATTCGATCGCGTCGTATCTGTCGGCATGCTGGAGCATGTCGGTGTCAACCATCTGCGCGAGTATTTTCTGGGTGTGCGCGATCGGCTCGATGCCAATGGCGTTGCGCTGATCCATTCGATTTCGAGCAAGGCACCGCCCGGCATCACGTCGAGTTTTCTAAGGAAGTATATTTTTCCCGGTGGCTATGCGCCTTCGCTTTCGGAGACATTTGCCGACATCGAGCGCTCTGGCCTCTGGGCAACCGACGTCGAGATCTGGCGGCTCCATTATGCGCGCACGCTGGAGGAATGGCGTCGCAGGTTCAACCTCGCTCGCGAGGCCGGAACGCTGCCTGCCACCTATGACGCGCGGTTTCAGCGGATGTGGGAATTCTATCTGTCGGCCTGCCAATGCGTCTTCGACTATGGCTCGAGCCATGTGTTCCAGATCCAGCTGGCGCGCGAGCGCGACGGTGTGCCTTTGCATCGGGACTATATCGCGGAGTGCGAGCGGCTCTACGCGGCGCGCGAGCCTGAATTCATGGAGCGTCTCTGGGCCTCGGCCGACGCAGCCATGGCTGGAGCACCCACGATGGCGTCCGTCTGAAAATCGTCTAAGGTTCTCCCGTCTGCATCGCTCAAGAATGCAGCAAGGGGAGAGACCACCATGCTGCAGCGCCCAAGCGCCAAAACCTTTCTGCGCCGGACGCGCACGTCCAGCATTGCCGTAGCTGCCGTGCTCAGCTTGTTGCTCGCTGGCACCCGCGCGGCGTCGGCCGATCCGGTCGAGGATTTCTATCGCGGCAAGACGATCAGCCTCATCATGGGGACGTCGGCGGGCAATGATTATGATTTTCGCGGGCGCCTGCTGGCGCGTCATCTTAGCCGCTACATTCCCGGACATCCGACCATCGTGCCGCGCAACATGCCCGGCGCTGGCGGCATTATCGCCGCCAATTACCTCGCCGCGCTGGCGCCGCGCGACGGCACCACCCTGCATATGATCATGGCCAACATGATGAGCGCGCAGGCGATGAAGTCGCCGGGGATCGAGTTCGACACGCGCAAGTTTTCCTGGATAGGCAACACGACCAGCTCGCCGAATGTTCTGACCACATGGGCGGCTTCGGGTGTGAAAACCATCGAAGACGCACGGCTTCGCAGCGCCTCGCTGGGCGCACCGACGGGAACATCGGGCGTACTCTACGCGGAGCTCCTGAATGCGGTGGCAGGCACCAAGTTCAAAATCGTGACTGGCTATCCCGGTGGCAACGAGGTCAATCTCGCCATGGAGCGCGGCGAAGTGGATGGGCGCGGGTCCATCGCCTGGGCGTCTTGGAAGGCGACGAAGCCGGATTGGGTTGCGACGGGCAAGCTGAACTATCTCGTTCAGGTGGCGTTAAAGCGCGACCCCGAGCTGGCGCAGGTGCCGCTGCTGCTCGATTTTGCGAAGAACGATGAGGATAGGGCGGTGCTGCACTTCCTGTCCGCCGACACGGCGGTTGCGCGTTCGCTCGTCACGACGGCTGACGTGCCGCCTGAGCGCGTTGCCGCTCTGCGCCGCGCCTTCGATGCCGTGGTGAAGGATGCTGAGTTTCTGGCCGACGCCGACAAGACGAAGATGGATATCAGCCCGACGGCAGGCGAGGACGCACAAAAGATCGCCGATTCCATTGCCGATACGCCAGACTCGGTCATTGCGCGCGCGCGCAGCATCCTGGGCGATCTGCTGAAATAGGCGCATGGATCAACACAGAAGGAAACGCACCATGACGTTCAATAGCTTCCGCCGGCTTCTTCTGCAATTGGCCTGCGCCATGCCGCTGTCTGTCGCGCTGCTGCCGGTGGCCGCGCACGCACAGGATTACAGCGCACTTGTTGCCGCGCCCGATCGTGTGGAGGCCGATCGCGCGCAGGATGCCAAGCGCAAGCCGGCGCAGCTGCTGGCCTTCGCGGGTCCCAAAGAGGGCTGGAAGGTGCTGGATTTGGGGGCGGGCGCGGGCTACAGCACCGAACTCATGGCGCGTGCGGTCGGGCCCAACGGGCGCGTGTTCGGACAGAGCGACAAGGCGTCCGAAAAACTCGCGGCGCGTGTGAATGCCCTGTCGCTCAAGAACATTACGCCGCTGGTGCGGTCGTTCGAGGATCCGGCGCCCGCCGATCAGCGCGATCTCGATCTCGTGACGTTCTTCAATGCGTACCACGACACCACTCACATGGAGGTGGATCGCGCGAAGATGAACAAGGCTATCTTCGCCGCATTGAAACCGGGTGGGTTCTTCGTCCTCGTCGACCATTCGGCCAAGCCTGAAGACGGTGTGAGCGTCGGAAAGACCCTGCATCGCATCGCAGAGAAGTCCTTGCGCGCAGAGGTCGAGGCGGCCGGGTTCAAGTTCGTTGGCGATGCCGACTTCTGGAAACACCCCGAGGATGCGCGTGACGCGCCGGTCTCCCGCAATCCGACGCCGGTCGATGAATTCGCGGTAAAATTCCAGAAGCCGATGTGACGCTCAGCGCTTCTTGGTGGTGCGGTTCCCGCGCGGGCCGGTTTGTTGCGGCGTATTGTCGTGGTTTTCCTCGCGCAACTTGCGCCAGCGTGCGAGGCGCTCGGGGTCGAGCGTTCCTGCCTTGACGGCAGCCTGCACGGCGCAGCCGGGTTCGTGCGCGTGCGTGCAATCGCTGAACTTGCACTGCGGCGCGAGTTCGGTGATTTCCGAAAAGAGCGTCTCGATGCCAAAGGCGGCGTCGCTGACGTGCAGCGTGCGCATGCCCGGCGTGTCGATCACGTAGCCGCTGCCCGCGATGGCATGAAGCGAGCGCGCCGTCGTCGTGTGGCGTCCCTTGGCATCGTGTTCGCGGATGCCGCCGGTTTCCTGCGGCTGCTCCTGCCCGGGGCCAGCCAGCGTATTCACCAGCGTCGATTTGCCGACGCCCGACGATCCGACCACGGCAACTGTCTGCCCGGCGCCGCACCATTG
>JAQGKN010000505.1 GCA_028290085.1 Hyphomicrobiales bacterium | reverse complement strand
GGCCGCGAACCTTTCAATTGGGCAGCACTGATACGACGACGCGCAGGCAACCGCGCACCGCTGCGCCGCTCACTGGCTGGCGCTGTCGCCCAAGTCAATCTGGCGGCCCATCTGTGCAAGGGCCCTCTGGTATACCGTCGCGGCATTCCATGCCTGAATAGCCGCAAAATCTGGTTCCCCAGGCTGATAGCCCTGCCCCGCCTTCCATCCATGTCCCTTGAGAAAATTCGCCGTCGACGCGAGCGCGACTGCTGGATCTTCAAGGCTTCCGCCAGTGCCATAGAGCAAGATGTTCTTGGGCAGGAATTGCGTATGGCCGATCTCGCCATGCATCGAGCCGCGGCTGTTTGGCGACAGAATTCCACGATCAACCAGCTTGAGGGCCGCCATAAGCTGGTCCGTAAAAAAGGCCGAGCGCCGGCAGTCGAAGGCGAGCGTTGCCACTGACGACAATGCTTTCTGGTCGCCTAACGTCGCACCGAAGCCCGTCTCCATGCCCCAGATGGCCAGCAAGGGGCCCGGGGGGACGCCATAGCGCTCCTCGATCGAGCGAAACAACGCCGCATGGGTGCGCTTCAACTTGCGCCCGCGCGAAACGATGACGGAGGCTCCACGCTTCTTCAGAAATTCGTCGAGCGTCAGATGGAAGCTTTTCTGTCCACGATCGGCCGAAATCGTGCGTGTCGCGTAGGTTGTGCTCAGCAAGGCCGCAACGGCTTGCCCGCTCATGCCAGCCCCACGGGCCTCGGCCGCAAACTCCTGCTTCCATGCCTCGAAGCCAGCGGAGGCGTTGCCGCATTGGGCGGCCCGGGCATTCGGCGCCAACAGCATCACGCCGGCCACCGCCCAAAGGATCATCTTGAAATTCGTGAAGCGCACCACTCTGGCTCCCCTTTTAGCTTTGCCCAAACGTGCGACGAAAAGCGGGCGCTGACAAGCTCGCCGATGAGGGGGAGGAAAATACAAGGTCGAAGGATGGAAATTGCGGCCGGTCGCATCAAATGCCGGCGAGGCACGCGGCAGATCCGTGTAACTCGATGAGCGCATCGTGGCAGCCTACCTCCGGGACCAGAAGGACCTCGACCACGGTAAGTGGCAGGCCACTCGCCAGGCATCGCGATCAAAGCTTCTCGAAGGTCCAGAGAGCGACAACAATCGCGATGCAGGTTAGTCCGAGCAAAAACGACAAATCCGCGATCCGCTCGAACATGTGACTGACCTGGGCACGAATGACGGTCCTGATTGCCAGATATGAAAAGATAGCGCTGAACAAAAAAATAAGAGCGATAATCGCTCCGCATTCATCTGCATAAGTCGGTCCAGTCTGCCCTTCGAGTATTTTCACCAGACCGATCAATGTCGCGCAAATGCCGATCATCGTGCCGGAGCTTGGCAGGATATGCCGGGCGAGGTCCGAGGCCCTGGATCGCTTCAACGTGGACGCGGCATCATCCTCATTCATCGCGCGTTCCTCCAGACCAGTCTTGCCGGTCGATCGACAGGACCTTCAAGTCGCGATTGCCGTCGGTCTCGTCCTCTCAGCTATCCTGGTGAACTTCGCTGCGATCGGGAGCTATCTGAACTACCGTTTTGTAGGGCCACCCTCGACGATTGGACATATGGCGTTCGCGCTACTGTCGTGCCTTGATCGCAATGACAACCAATTCGATTGGCTGGCTCTCATCGAAAGTTTGCGGTCGGCGGATGACCAGGCCGGTCCTTGAGCCGCGGTCCAAGGGCGCGCAGCGCTCACATATCGGCTGACAGGCTCGGCGGGGGCCGAAGCGAATTGCCAGACCGACAGCTAGAGCGTAAGTATATGAAACAATTCGATTGTCGGCGACAGCCGCAGGCTATCAACGACTGGACGACGCATGATGAGCAACGATCGTCACACCGTCTTGATCGTGGACGATTCGTCCAGCATCCTTGATACCGTCGCTGGCTTGCTGAAGCCCGTTTACAACGTCCTCGCCGCGCGAACCGGCAGTGCCTGTCTGGAAATCGCCCGTCTGCATCCCCGACCGGATTTGATTCTCCTCGATGTCCTCATGCCTGAAATGGATGGGTATGAGGTGCTGGCAAAGCTTCGTGCTGAACCGGCGACGCGTGATATTCCGGTGATTTTTCTCACCCTCCTGGTCGATGCAGCAGACGAAGAGCGGGCCCTGGAGGCGGGCGCCGCCGATTTTATCTTGAAGCCGATCAAGCCTGCTGTTCTGCTGTCGCGCGTTCGCAACCAGCTCGACGTCAAACGCATGCAGGATTGGCTTCGCGATCAGAACGCGGTGCTGGAACGGGAAGTCGCTCGTCGCATGGCGGAAAACGAACGCACCCAACAGGTCACTATCCGGGCGCTCGCGCATCTTGCAGATACCCGCGACCCCGGTCTGGTTTCTATTCTTTCCCTCCGTATTCCTTTCGGCGCGCTTTGGCGGGTTCGCTGGAGGAATGACGAGCACGCTCCTCAGCGCGCTGTACGTCACGTTCTTTTTCCTGCCTCCGCAGTTCTCCTTGGCGAAGGAGAGCCTGCGGGATGTCGGCTTGCTCGCAGTCTTTATCGCCATGGGCTATTTCATCGCCGATTTGCATGAACGCCTGGCGCTCTCCACAAAACTCGCCGAGCGGCATTTTGGCATGACCTTCGAACAGGCTGCGGTCGGCCTTGCCTTGGTCGATCTCGACGGCAGTTTCATAAAGGTCAATCGCAAGTTGTGCGAACTGCTCGGCTATGACGAGGACGAGCTGTACCTGCGTCGATTTCAGGACATCACCTTGCCAGAGGATCTCGCCGAGAGCCTCGCGGGTCGTGAGCAGGTCCTCATGGGCGATGGGCGCGCATTAACATTCGAGAAGCGATACCTCCGCAAGGACGGAAGCAGGCTCTGGATCGAACTGACGCTTGCCGCGTCGAAAACGCCAGAGGGCGTAGCCGACCGCATCATCGC
>JAQGKN010000484.1 GCA_028290085.1 Hyphomicrobiales bacterium | reverse complement strand
CAAACGGGTTCGGAATGGCGCTGATGAACCATCGTGCGCCAGCGAGATTCGCGCGCTTCAGGATGCCCGGTTGCGCCGCATTGCCTGAAATGGCCTCGACGCCCTCGGCACGCAGGCGGTTCACGATGTCCTGCCGCTCTTCGATGACGAGAAAAGGCTGGCCGCGAACCGTCAGGGCGTCGGCAACCAGCGCCCCCACGCGTCCGTGCCCGACCAGCACTGCATGGCCGCTCAGAGCAGTTGGCTCCATCGCAGGTTCCGGAACCTCGGGCTTGGTGCTCGGCCGCTCAACCCGCGCGCGCTCGTCACGCTCGCGCACGCGCTGCCCGAATCGCTCGAGCAGGAAAAACAGCACGGGATTGGCGCAGATCGAGAGGATCGCCCCCGCCAGAATGAGATCGCGCCCTGTGGCGGGCAGCAGCTTCAGGTCTACGCCGAGACCCGCGAGAATGAAGGAGAATTCGCCGATCTGCGAGAGCGCTGCGGCCAGCGTCAGGGCTGTGAGCAGCGAATAGCCGAAACTCCGCACGATCACGAAAGCCGCCAGCGCATTGCCGAGCACGATGATCAGGAAGGTGGCGAGAATCGGCAGCGGCTCGCGCAGCAGGATCGAGGGGTCGAACAACATGCCGACTGACACGAAGAACAGCACCGCGAAGGCATCGCGCAGAGGTAGCGTGTCGCGCGCGGCCTGATGGCTGAGCTCGGATTCAGCCAGCACCATTCCCGCGAAGAACGCTCCGAGCGCGAAGGACACGCCGAACAATTCAGCCGATGCGAAGGCTACCCCCAGGGCGATGGCAAGCACCGCAAGCCGGAATAGTTCGCGCGACCCGGTATGCGCGACGTAATGCAGAATCCACGGGATCACGCGGCGGCCCACAATCATCATTAGTGCAATAAACGCGGCGACTTTCGCCAGCGTCACACCGAGCACGGCCCAGAGTGACGTGATCCCGAGGTAGCCGAGCAGGCTGCCGCTCCCGGCCGGTGTCACGGTGTCGCCGCCGAGCACGCCAGACAAGGCAGGCAACAGCACGAGGGCCAGCACCATGGCCAGATCTTCAACGATCAGCCATGCCACTGCGATGCGGCCGCGCTCGGTCTCCACCAGCCGTTTTTCCTGAAGCGCACGCAGGACGACGACCGTACTGGCAACCGACAACGCCAGGCCGAAGACAACGCCCGCGCCGAGCGGCCACCCCAGGGCGAGGGCCAACCCGAGCCCGAGCGCCGTCACCAGCGTCATTTGCCCGAGGGCGCCGGGAATGGCGATCTTGCGTACAGAGTTGAGATCGGCGGGCGAGAAATGCAGCCCCACGCCGAACATCAGCAGGATGACGCCGATCTCGGCGAGTTGCGGGGCAAGCGCCTGATCCGCGACATAGCCCGGCGTGAACGGGCCGATGACGACGCCTGCGATCAGATAGCCCGCCAGAGGCGACAGTTTGAGACGATGCGCGAGCGCGCCGAAGACGAAGGCCAGCGTGAGGCCGGCCACAATGGTCGCAATCAACGGCGTATGATGATCCATAGGTCTCCCGGGCAGGTCCAGCGCGGCTGTGAGGGTGTCACAACAACATGGGGCATGCGGCGCGGCCACGCAATGCGCGCAGCAGCGCCCTCGCCAGAAAACCTATTGGAACTGAATGTGAATTTGCGTCAGGCCCAAGGACCCCATTCGCCAGTATCGTAGATTCGCCAGGCCTTCAGGCCAGCCTTGGCGACAACGGTGCGGCCTTCCTTGGCGACAGACACCAGATGCTTGAAGACGAGCGGGTGACGCCATGCAAGAGGCTTGGAGGGATCGCAGACGGCGCGATACTCGTCGGAATCCGGATCTTCCATAAGAATAGTGCCGACCTTGTCGGGACGCAGCGTACTGGCGAGCGCACGCTGCATCATCCATTCGCACTCGTAATCGCGGCAGACTTCCGGGCGCTTGGCGTAGATCGTACATCCCTCGGTCTTGTGGCAATGCGTGCACAAGACGCCGGCCGGCTTCTCGAAGTGCTCGATTTCGAGAACCTGGCAGCACATCGTGCAGGTTCCGCACGACTTTCCGGGAATGGCCATGGATATTTACGCCTACGATTCGGGTTCGGCGGAGTGTCGGAGCCAGCGTCGTCCTGCGCAAGAGGAAAGCGCGTGATCCCGGAACAAAGAGCCCGCGCACTTGACTCACGGGAAAGCGGCGTGTCACTCGCGAGCCGCTTCTTGTGCCCAGACCCTGTTTTCACGAGACCCTGTTTATAAGGTGGCCCTATGTCTCTCGCGTTCATCTTCCCCGGGCAGGGGTCCCAATCCGTCGGCATGGGCCGCGCGCTCGCCGAAAGCTTCCCGCAAGCCCAAAAGGTCTTCGCGGAAGTCGACGACGCGCTGAACCAGAAGCTCTCTGCCATCATGTTCGAGGGCCCCGAGGCCGAGCTGACCCTCACCGCCAATGCGCAGCCGGCCCTGATGGCGGTGAGCCTGGCGGTCTTGCGCGTGCTCGAGGCCGAGGCTGGTCTCGATCTGGCGCGCGATGCCGCCTTCATCGCGGGGCATTCGCTCGGCGAATATTCGGCGCTGGCGGCCGCTGGCACCTTCTCGCTTGCCGACACGGCCCGGCTGCTGCGCCTTCGTGGCGACGCCATGCAGAAAGCTGTTCCCGTCGGGGAGGGCGCCATGGCGGCACTTCTCGGCCTCGATTACGAGACCGGCGTCGCCGTCGCACAGGAAGCAGCGCAGGGTCAGGTTTGCCAGATCGCCAATGACAACGGCGGCGGGCAGGTGGTCGCCTCGGGGCATAAAGCTGCGGTCGAGCGCGCCATGGAAATCGCCAAGACGCGCGGCACCAAGCGCGCCATCCTGCTGCCCGTGTCAGCGCCCTTCCATTGCGCGCTGATGCAACCGGCGGCTGACGCCATGGCCCAGGCACTCGCCGGCGTCACCATGCGCTCACCCAGCGTGCCGCTGGTCGCCAACGTGCTGGCGCGGCCCATTACGGATGCGGAAGAGATCCGCGCCCGCCTCGTCGAGCAGGTCACTGGCACGGTGCGCTGGCGCGAAAGCATCGCTTTCATGGCCGGTGAAGGCGTTACCAGCTTCCTTGAGCTTGGCAATGGTAAGGTCTTGTCCGGACTCGTGAAGCGCATCGCCGACACCGCGACCGGAACGGCCGTCAATTCGCCTGCCGACATCGAGGCCTACCGTATCAGCCGGTCGTAACGCACCTTAATCCTCACGTGGAGCATGACATGTTCGAACTCAACGGCCTGAACGCGCTCGTCACTGGTGCGACCGGTGGTCTCGGCGGGCAGATTGCGCGCGCCCTTCATGCGCAGGGCGCGACCGTATCGCTCTCGGGCACGCGCGCATCGGCGCTCGAAGCGCTGGCAGCGGAACTGGGCGAGCGCGTCCACGTGCTGCCCTGCGATCTCGGCGACAAGGCGGCGGTCGAAGCACTAATCCCGGCGGCGGACGCGGCGATGGGGCAGGTCGATATTCTCGTCAACAATGCCGGTATCACCCGCGACGGCCTTTTCATGCGCATGAAGGACGACGATTGGGAGCAGGTTATCAACGTCAATCTCACATCAGCCTTTCGCCTTTCGCGCGCCGTGCTGCGCGGCATGATGAAACGGCGCTTTGGCCGAATCATCGGCATCACCTCGGTGGTCGGCGTCACCGGCAATGCGGGGCAGGGCAACTACGCGGCGTCGAAGGCCGGCATGATTGGTATGTCGAAATCGCTGGCGGCCGAGTTTGCTAGCCGCAACATCACCGTCAACTGCATCGCGCCTGGCTTCATTGAAAGCCCGATGACCGACGCGCTGAACGACAAGCAGAAAGAGGCTATTCTGGGCACCATTCCGGCCGGAAGGTTGGGTGGTCCGGCGGACATCGCGGCCGCGGCCGTCTATCTCGCCAGCCGCGAGGCGGGTTACGTGACCGGCGCGACCCTCCACGTCAACGGTGGAATGGCAATGATTTGAGTGGGTTGGAGTAATCTACAGCCAATGCCTTGCGGCGGCGGTGGGGGTCTCGCAATCCCATGAGGGATGTGTTACCTAGCGCTCGGATGATGCCTGAAAGTATCGTCCGGCATGCCCTTGAGTCGGGCTGCTGGGTGAAGGATCGAGCATACCAAATAGAGATCCCGCGGATGGGGATCGGTGAATTCGCTGTTGCTGCCATTTCAGGCGGGACTGGGGTTCAGCGACAACCCGTCTGGTTCAGTGCTGAAAATGCTTCGAAAATGAGGAAGTTACGATGAGCGATGTCGCCGAGCGCGTGAAGAAGATCGTTGTGGAACATCTCGGCGTCGATGCCGACAAGGTTGTCGATAATGCCAATTTCATCGACGATCTCGGCGCCGACTCGCTCGACACGGTCGAGCTGGTGATGGCGTTCGAAGAAGAATTCGGCGTTGAAATCCCCGACGATGCGGCCGAGACGATCGTGACCGTCGGCGATGCCGTCAAGTTCCTGGAAAAGGCTGCAACGGCCTAAGGCTGGTTGCGTCTCAGTCATCGCGGGCGGAAACGCCAGTGCAGAGGGCCGGTCTTGCCGGCCCTCATCCATATTTCGATCCTGTCGCGGTCGTAGCTACGATCCAGAATCAGTTGGGAAAAGCGATATGAGAAGGGTGGTTGTCACCGGTCTCGGGCTCGTCACGCCGCTTGCATGCGGTGTCGAAGAGAGCTGGTCGAGGTTGATCGAAGGAAAGAACGGCGCGGGTCGCGTCGAAAACTTCGATGTCTCAGATATCGCTTGTCAGATCGCGTGCCAGATTCCGCGCGGCGACGGCACCAACGGCACGTTCAATCCCGATCAGTGGATGGAGCCCAAAGAGCAGCGCAAGGTTGATGACTTCATCATCTTCGCGATGTCGGCTGCCACGCAGGCCTTGGCCGATGCGGGCTGGTCGCCGAAATCCTATGAGGACCAGACCAGCACGGGCGTGCTGATCGGCTCCGGCATCGGCGGCCTTGGGGGTATCTACGAGGCTTCCATCACGCTGAAGGAAAAGGGTCCGCGCAGGATCTCCCCGTTCTTCATTCCGGGACGTCTGATCAATCTGGCTTCCGGCTATGTCTCGATCCAGCACGGCCTCAAGGGCCCCAACCATGCTGTCGTGACTGCCTGTTCAACAGGTTCGCATGCCATTGGCGACGCTGCGCGTCTCGTGGCCTTCGGCGATGCCGACGTGATGGTCGCGGGCGGTGCCGAATCGGCTGTGAACCGCCTCTCGCTGGCTGGCTTCTCTGCCTGCCGCGCGCTCTCGACCGCCTTCAACAACGATCCGCAGCGGGCCTCGCGTCCCTACGATCGCGACCGCGACGGCTTCGTCATGGGCGAGGGCGCGGGCTGCGTCGTGCTC
>JAQGKN010000474.1 GCA_028290085.1 Hyphomicrobiales bacterium | reverse complement strand
TCCCAGACACGCGCCGTCACCGGATGCACCACGGGCACGCCGAGGTCTTTTTCCAGCATGTCGACGATATGCAGCGTGCGCCACCCTGAGCCAAGCATGTAGATCGCATCGGCGCCCTTGTGCGCGAGGAAGCTCTTCTTGATGTGGCCGTAGATCAACTCGCCTGACAGTTCCTGCACCTTGTTGAAGGGCACGTCGATGCCGTCCATGCAGCGCACGTCGAAACCCGCATCGGTGAAGTAGCGGCCGAAGGTCTGGTTGATCTCGCCCTGGAAATAGCTGACGCCGACAATCGACTTTGCGCCCAGCGCGCGCAGGGCCGAGATATGGTTCTGGCCAGACGTGAAGATTGGGGTGCGGTACTTTTCTTCCCAGCCCGCGACGAGACGCGTCTCGGCCTCGCGGCCCATGACCATGAAGGGCGGCGCGCCGTTGGGATGAATGGCGTCGCATTCCTGCTCGGCGCAGAGCGCGATCTGCTGCTCGTAGCCGCCCATCACTGTCTTGAACTCTTCCGTCGTGCCTTTGCGGATGTTGATGAAGAGCGGAATGATACCGATGCCCTCCGGCATGAGCCGGATGAATTCCTCGGTGGCGCCGGGGCGCAGCGTCGGATGAATGATGCCGGCAATGCCGCGCCAAGCCGAAAAGGCCATGAAGTCCTCCCTGATTTAAGTTTATCGCGCGCTTGTGTATCGCGCTCGTTCAAGCGAGCGCATTGTGACGCAAGCGCGCCCACGTTGGAAGAGGGCGCCGCTCAGGAACGACGCTCACGCGGCTCGGACGTGTGCTCGCGCAAGCCATTGCCGTGCTCGTCGACCTCGCGCAGGAGCACCGGGTAGCCCCAGAGATCGGCGAGATAGCCGAGCACTTCGCTGGTGTCGCGGCCAGCCAGAAGGCGGCCCTGGCGGACCGAGTGTTGCAGGATGAGGCGGCGGTCCCCTTCCAGGTCAACCGAGACCACCTCGATCTGCGGATCGGTGTGGCCGATGTCATATTCACGGGCGAAAGCTCGGCGGACCCGGCGGTAGCCGCGCTCGTCGTGAATGGCCTCCACGCGCAAGGTCGGCTCGGCGGGATCATCGACGAGATGGAACATGCGCCAGTCGCGCATGACGCGGGGCGAGAGATATTGCGAGATGAAACTCTCATCGCGATAGTTCGCCCAGACGTCTTTCAGAGCCTCGACGGGGTCGTTGCAGCCCGCAAGCTGGGGGAACCACTCATGGTCCTCGGGCGTCGGCGCCACGCAGATGCGTTCAATATCCGTCATCATCGCGAAGCCGAGTGCATAAGGGTTGATGCTGCTGAAACGGCGGTCGTCGAATTCCGGCTGGAACACGACATTGGTGTGAGAGGTCAGGAATTCGAGATAGGCGCCATCGCTGATGCTTCCGGTCTCATGCAGGCGGCTCATGATCTTGTAGTGGACATAGGTTGCCGTGCCCTCGTTCATGACCTTGGTCTGGCGCTGGGGATGGAAATACTGGCCGAGCAGCCGCACGATGCGCAGCAACTCGCGCTGCCAGGGCGCCAGCTTGGGCGCAGTTTTTTCGAGGAAGTAGAGAATATTCTCCTGCGGCAACTCGAGGAGGTCGGCCAGCCGCTCCTGCGGCGTACGCGTCACGACTTTCGGGGCGCCAGCGGGTAACGTCTGCCAGAGTTCGTTGTAGACACGCTCGTCGTACTCGCGGCGCTCCTTGGCACGCGCCTGCTCTGTCTTGAAATCCGTCTTGCGGCGTCGCGGCGAGCGATGTACGCCGTGACTCATGAGGGCATGCGCGGCATCGAGCAGGCGTTCCACCGCGCGCTCGCCATAGGTCTCCTCGCATTGTGCGATATAGGCCTTGGCAAATTGCAGGTAATCGAGGATGCCGGTGGCGTCGGTCCATTCCTTGAACAGCTGGTTGTTCTTGAAAAAATGATTGTGTCCGAAAGCTGCATGCGCAATCACCAGCGTCTGCATCAGCGCCGTGTTGCCTTCCATCACATAGGAAATGCATGGGCTCGAATTGATGACGAGTTCGTAGGCGAGATCTGAAAAGCCCTTGCGATAGTGACCCTCGTGCTGTGCGAAGCGTTTTCCAAAAGACCAGTGGCCGTAATAAATCGGCATGCCAGACGACGCATAGGCATCCAGCATCTGTTCGGCGGTGATAACTTCGATCTGGTTGGGATAGACATCGAGCTTGAGTTCTCCAAGCGCGATCTCTTCAACGCGATCGTGGATTCTCTGGATCGTGTCGAAGCTCCAGTCGGCTCCCTCGAAGAGGAGTGCGCTCATCGCGATGTTGTCTCCAACGCCTCGCTCTTCCGCCGGAAGAGATCACGGAACACGGGGTAGATCTCCTGCCGCGTCGTCACGCGGCGCATGCTCGGACCGGGTTGCAGATTGTCGTAGGTTTTCCAGAGGCTGGAACGCGGAGTGTCGTTGTGCGGCTCATCGACCTCGAGATACGCGTAATATTGGCACTGCGGCAGAAGGGCATCGCGCATCAAGGCGGTCACGCGCTCGTGGTCGCCGGTCTCGTTATCGCCGTCGGACGCCTGCGCAATGTAGATGTTCCAGTCTGCAACGGGATAGCGCTCATCGAGAATACGCGACGCCTCCAGCAGCGCGGAAGACACGCGCGTGCCGCCCGTCTCCCGGCTTTCGAAAAAGGTCTTCTCATCGACCTCTTTCGCCTCGTCTGTGTGACGGATGAAGACGATCTCGACCTGATTGTAACGGCGTTCGAGAAACACATAGAGCAACATGAAGAATCGCTTGGCGATATCCTTCATATGCTCGGTCATGGAACCCGACACGTCCATGATGCAGAACATCACGGCTTGGGCGATGGGGCGCGGCGAGGGCTCGAAACGGCGATAGCGGATATCGATGGGATCGATATAGGGGATCGAGCGCGTACGCAATTCGAGGGCGGCGAGTTCGACGCGCAGAAGGTCGCTTTCCGTACCGTCGCCACGAGCCTCGGCTTCCGCGAGTGCCTCGCGCAGACGCGCCATTTCCTCGGGCTTCGGGCGCTTCAGCGCCATGCGGCGCGACAATGCGTTGCGCATGGTGCGGGTCAGCGCGAGATTGGCAGGCGAGCCACCGCGCGTGTAACCGGCGCGGCGCATGCCGGTCGAATCCGTCAGCGACAATTTACGCCGCTCGAGATCTGGCAGTTCGAGATCTTCCAGAAAGAGCGTCAGGAACTCCTCGGCCGACAGTGCGACCTTGAAATCATCCTCGCCGCCGCCTCCGCTGCCAGATTGCGATCCCGAGCCCTTGCCTTTGCCAGAGCCCTGCCCACTTGGCCGGGCGATGCGGTCACCTTCAAGAAACTCCTTGTTGCCAGGTAGAACGCGCGAATGCAGGCCGTCGCTTCCTGTGTGGAAGGAGGGCTCGTCTATGCCGCGTGCGGGGATGATGACGACACCGCCCTCGGCCACGTCGCGGATCGGCCGTGACGACGACACGTTGCGAACGGCTTCCCGCAAAATCTTGCCGGCACGCCGGAGAAAGCGCTGCCGGTTTGGCAGGCTTTTCCCCGACGGATTCAGGCGGCGGTCGATGACATACATCGTGCATCTCCGTCAGGCGGATTGCTTGACCCGCATGTACCATTCGACAAGACGACGGACCTGCCGTTCCGTATAGCCCCGCGCCATCATGCGCGCGACAAAGTCGCTGTGCTTCTTCTCGCTCTCGCCATCCTTCTTCGAACCGAAGCTGATGACGGGGAGCAGATCCTCGACCTGGCTGAACATGCG
The DNA here is from genome assembly GCA_028290085.1 of Hyphomicrobiales bacterium. Classification (GTDB taxonomy): domain Bacteria; phylum Pseudomonadota; class Alphaproteobacteria; order Rhizobiales; family Beijerinckiaceae; genus Terripilifer. Next base: position 4,354 of record JAQGKN010000474.1, on the reverse strand, counting down.
CCGCTCGATAACTTCGCGGATCTTCTCGTAGCTCGTCCACGACGGGTTCTTGCCACCGTGAGCGGCGCGCGAACGCAGCGAGAACTTCACCACTTCGTTGCGGAAGTCCTTGGGGTTGGCGATGCCCGCCGGCTTCTCGATCTTGGTCAGCTCCTGGTTCAGCAATTCCCGATCGAGCAATTGCCCGGTGTCGGGATCCTTGAAGTCGAGGTCCTCGATCCAGGCGTCGGCGTAATCGACGTAGCGGTCGAACAGGTTCTGCCCGTAATCGTGGTAGGATTCGAGATAGGCCTTCTGGATCTCGTGACCGATGAATTCCGCGTAGCGCGGCGCGAGATCGGCCTTGATGAATTCCAGATAGCGCTTCTCCGTGTCGGGCGGCAGCTGGTCGCGGCGGATTGCCTGTTCGAGCACGAACATCAGATGCACCGGATCAGCGCCTATTTCCACGGAATCATGATTGAAGGCCGCTGCCAGCACCTTGAACGCGAAGCGTGTGGATATGCCGTCCATGCCCTCGTCGGGGCCCGCCGAATCCTTGTATTCCTGCAGGCTGCGCGCACGCGGATCTGTCTCGCGCAGACTTTCGCCGTCGTAGACGCGCAGCTTCGAGAAGGCGCTCGAATTCTCATGCACGCGCAACCGTGACAGCACGGAGAAGCGCGCGAGCATCTCCAGCGTGGCGGGAGCACAGGGCGCGGCCGCGAGTTCGGAGCCACGGATCAGCTTGTCATAGATGCGCTGCTCTTCCGTGACGCGCAGGCAATAGGGCACCTTGATGAGGTAGATGCGGTCGAGGAAGGCTTCGTTGTTCTTGTTGGCTCGGAAGCTCTGCCATTCAGACTCGTTGGAATGGGCCAGAATGATGCCGGAGAACGGAATGGCGCCGATGTTTTCGGTGCCGATGTAATTGCCTTCCTGCGTCGCCGTCAGCAAGGGATGCAGCATCTTGATCGGAGCCTTGAACATCTCGACGAATTCGAGAATGCCCTGGTTGGCGCGGTTCAAGCCGCCCGAATAGGAGTAAGCATCGGGATCGTTCTGCGCGAGCGACTCGAGTTTGCGGATATCGACCTTGCCGACGAGCGAGGAAATGTCCTGGTTGTTCTCGTCGCCCGGCTCCGTCTTGGCCACACCGATCTGGCGCAAGCGCGACGGCATCAATTTGAGGACGCGGAACTTCGAGATATCGCCGCCAAATTCGTCGAGGCGCTTCAGGCACCAGGGCGACATGAGGCCACTGAGACGACGGCGGGGTATGTTGAAGCGCTCCTCGAGTTCGGTGCCCATGACTTCGGGATCGAACAGACTGAGCGGGGATTCGAAGACGGGGCTGATGTCATTTCCCGCCTTCAGCACGTAGATGGGTTTTACCTCCATCAGCGCCTTCAGCCGCTCGGCGAGCGAGGACTTTCCGCCACCCACAGGGCCCAGCAGATACAAAATCTGCTTGCGCTCCTCCAAGCCCTGCGCTGCATGGCGGAAGAACGCGACAATGCGCTCCACCGTGTCTTCCATGCCGTAGAATTCCGCAAAGGCCGGATAGGTGCGGATCGTCCGGTTCGAGAAGATGCGGCCCAGGCGCGCATCTTTGCTCGTGTCGACGATCACGGGTTCGCCGATCGCGGCGAGAATCCGCTCGGGCGCGCTGGCATAAGCCATCGGGTCCGTACGGCACAGTTCCAGATATTCCGGAACTGACATCTCGGTCTCACGGCGGTTTTGAAACGTCTCAGAATAACGGGTCAGGAGATCGTGCGCGAAGGTCATTTCCCATCCTCGATCCGAACGGTGCCTGCTATACGACTCAACACCCCGAGGCTTGCACAACGGCACCGCTTGTCAACGCGTCATGAATGTCAGGGTTTCCGACCATTGCACGCGTTTGCAGCACATCACTATCAATGCTTTGAAGGCCGTATGGTGGCGCGACGGGATCACAACTTTGAATCTACGTTCGCAGTTAGGCTCAGTGGCCCATTTTTCAGCTTCAAGATGCAGTCTTCAAGGGAAATATGCCGCGAAGAAGCCGTCCATCGATGCATGCGAGGCCGAGGCCAATCATGGTCATGCCGATAAAGTGACGCGGTTCGAGGTGCTCGTGCAACATCAATGCGCCCATTGCGACAGCACTAACCGGGATTAAAAATGTGACGAGTAGCAGATTTGTCGCACCAGCCGTTGCGAGAAGGCGGAAGTACAAGACGTAAGCGAGCGCTGTCGAAAGTGCCGCAATGCCAAACAGGGCCCACCACACCGGCGCGCTCGGCATAGGCAAGTTCCAAGGTGCGTCATACAGCAGCGCCATCGGCAAAAGGATAAGGCTCGACGCGGTCACCTGGCCCGTCGCCGTGATCATCGGTCGCACGCCCAGACGCCCGAAGCGGCGGCCGTACACGCCCGCGCAGGCGTAGGAAAATCCCGCAAGCACGATTGCAAGCTGCGCCATGACGTCGGTGCCAATTCCTTCCAGGAGCCCCGCGCCTATCATCGTGGCGACGCCGAGGAAACCGATCACCACGCCAGCGAGCCGCCCGCCCGCCATTTTCTCGTCGCTCGTGCAAATATGGGCGACGATGATCGTGGACAATGGCGTCGTGGCGTTGAGGATTGAAGCGAGGCCGCTGGGTATGTGGCTCTGACCCCAGAAGATGAGGCCGAAGGGCACGACGTTGTTGATGAAGCCCATGACGCAGAATGCCAGCCAGAGCCGGCCGTCTCGCGGGAGTTGCAACCCAAGCAACGGCAGCGCCGCATTGAGGATCAGGGCGGCGCCACCGGCGCGGACCAGGGCGACCGTCAGCGGCGGCAGTTCACGCACCGCGACACCCGCGAAGAAGAAGGATCCGCCCCAGAGCACTGATAGCGCCACGAGCATGGCCCATTGCAAGGGCGTCATCACCCGGTTGACCGTCTGCGCCATCTTGCCCCTTGCCGCGCGAACGGCCCGCTTGGCGCGGGCGCCGATCCCCATGTCACGCTTGCGGCTAACGAACCGCGAAACCCCTGATTTGTCGAGAGCCAAGGAAAAGGCCCGCTCCCCATGTTTCAGGGAAAGCGGGCAAGTCAGGGAGGAAACGCCCAAGAGGGCGCGCTCATCGCGGTCACACGTCGCAAGGATTTCTCCTTTCGGCGCCTTCCGTGATGAGCGGGCATTTGTCAGCAAGTTCCGAGCCAAGGTCTGGGTTACGTCGAACTCACTTGGCCGGGGTCACGCGCCAGATGGTGTTGCCCACGTCGTCGGCGACCAGAAGCGCGCCATCGCCAGCGATTTCCACGCCCACGGGACGGCCCAGGGCATCGCCCGAGGGTGACAGGAAACCCGTCAGGACATCCTCCGGCGCCCCCGCGGGGCGGCCATTCTGAAAAGGCACGAAGATTACTTTGTAGCCAGAGTGCGGCTTCCGGTTCCAGGAGCCATGCTGGCCGACAAAGGCGCCGTTGCGGTATTTGCTGGGGAACAGCATTCCTGTGTCGAAGGTCAGCCCCAGCGATGCTGTGTGCGGGCCAAGTGCGTAATCGGGCACTATTGCCTTGGCGACGAGGTCGGGCCGCTGCGGCGTCACCCGTATATCGATGTGCTGGCCGTAATAGCTGTAGGGCCAGCCATAGAAGCCGCCCTCCTTCACCTCTGTCATGTAGTCGGGCACGAGATCACTGCCGAGTTCGTCGCGCTCGTTGACGGCGGCCCAGAGCGCTCCGGTCTCGGGATTGAGGGAGAGGCCATTGGCGTTGCGCAGGCCGGACGCGAAGATCCTGGATTCGCCCGTCGCAGCGTCGATTTCCAGGATATCGGCGCGGCGCGCCTCCGCCTCGATGCCGTTTTCGGCGGCATTGCTGTTTGATCCGACCGAAACGTAGAGCTTTTTGCCGTCTTGGCTGGCAGCGATGTCCTTGGTCCAGTGGTGGTTGATCGGCCCGGCCGGCAGATCAACCACCTTCACGCCCGGAGTTGTGATCTTCGTGTCGCCCTCCTTGTAGGGGTAGCGCAACACGGCGTCTGTCGCTGCGACGTAGAGACTGTCGCCGACGAGCACCATGCCGAAGGGCGAGTTGACGCCCTCGATAAAGGGCTCCTTCACCTCGGCCGTCCCATTGTGGTCCGCGTCGCGGAGCAGCGTGATGCGATTGGCACTCGGATGGCCCGAGCCAGCACGGGCCATAAGCTTGTGCATGATCCAGCCCCGGATACCCTTGCCGTCCCCGGGCTTGGGCGGAGCATCCGTTTCGGCCACCAGAACGTCGCCATTGGGCAAAGTGAGCAGATTGCGCGGATGGTCGAGGCCCTCGGCAAAGGCTACCACGGTTAGCCCGGGTGCAGCCGTCGGCTTTGCACCCTCCGGCCAGCCCTTTG
>JAQGKN010000441.1 GCA_028290085.1 Hyphomicrobiales bacterium | reverse complement strand
CTGTTCGCGTAGAAGCGCTGCACGCCATCAATCGGTGAGACGCCCCGGAACACGCCGCTGACCGGATTTTCCGCGATCGCATGCATCAGTTTGGAATCGGGCGGCAGGTTTTCCGGCTGTAGACCGTCCGGATCGCGCGCGAGCACGGATCCGTCGTTACGAAAGAGTAGCGCAGAATGGGGACCGGGAGGCGAGGCTTCGCGGAAGAAGGAGGCGAAATATTGCGGGCTGACCGCAACGTGCAGGGTCCCGGCAAAGGATCCGTCCGGACTGCTGCGACGACGGCTCACCGCAAAGGAAGCGAGGCTGGTCGCCTTCACGACGAAAGCGCGGCTGATGTATGTTTCACGCTCGCCCTGCCGGTGCACCTTGAAGAAGTCGCGATCGCCAATCCCGACGTTCCGGTCCCAGTCCTGGCTGCCAGCCAAAACCTTGCCCGTCTCGTCCGTCACCCAGATCGACACGGCCTGTTTCAATGGGGCCTTCAAGTTATGCAGAAATTCGTTTGTGACGGGTGTGTCGATCTGCTCCGGCGTTTCACCAAGCACACGGTCGTCAACTCGGCCGAGCACGAGATCCACCGTGTCAAACACCTTGCGCGCGTGTTCATCGAGCACCGCGACGGTTCGCAGGACTGTGCCCTCACCTTCGCGAAGAACATCGCGCCGATTCTCCATCGAAGCGGCCAGGAACGCTATCGCCGGAACGACGATCGCGGCCGCTACCAGCAGCTGATGAAAGATGATCGTCGAACGTAGCAACAAGCCGGCTTAACTCCGTGATTCGCGCACCAGCGGGGCAACTCCCACAAGAGGTGCCCCAATTTGTGAAGATGTGCCAATCCGCTCTGAACCGGCAGCTGTACCATTCCACGCGAGCGAGGCACGAAGAAGGCTTCTTACGCAAAATTCCTGCCCAGCCGAGGCTTAGCCTGTGGATCATGGCATCCCGCCCGCGATCCTGTAGTCTGGGGACATGTCACCCGCGCAGGCGGCTGGGAGGAAATATGGACAAGGTGTTTGAGGGGCGGCGCGAGGATTTGCGCCTCGTGACGGGCAAGGGTCTTTATGCGGCCGACCGGTCGCTGCCGGGCGAAGTGCATGGCTGCTTCCTGCGCGCTGACCGCGCCCATTCCGACATCCTGTCCATCGACCTCGACGCCGCGCGTGCCGTTCCCGGCGTGCTCGCCATCCTGACGGGCGAAGATACCAAAGCCGCGGGCTTTGGCTCCCCCTCCCCGCTCGCCGCCTATCCGGGCCGTGGCGGCGTCAAACTGAAGATGCCGCGCAGGCAGGTGATGGCCGAGGACCGCGTTCGCTTCGTGGGACAGGAAGTCGCCTTCGTCGTCGCTGAAACTGCCGTGCAGGCGCAGGAGGCCGTCGAGAAGATCGTCGTCGACTATCGCGACCTGCCCGCCCTCGTCGATGCCGAGGCCGCCATGGCGGCGGATGCCCCGCTCCTCTATGCCGACCTTGAGAGCAATCTCTGCTTCGATTACGACTACGGCAACGAGGCCGCCACGCAGACTGCCTTCGATACTGCCGTGCATGTCACGAGCCTCACCCTCGACGTGCCCCGCCTCGTGGGCAACCCGATGGAGCCGAAATCCGGTCTTGTCTCCTACGACGCTGAAACGGGCCGCTACGATCTCTACATTCCGACGCAGGGCATGACGCTCATGCTCGACAGCCTGTCTTCGGGCACCGGCATCCCCGTCGAGTCGATGCGCGTCCACGCACAGGATGTCGGCGGCGGCTTCGGAGTGCGCACCGAGGGCTATTCCGAATATTGCACATTGATGCTGGCGGCCCGCACGCTTGGACGCCCCGTCAAATGGTCGGGCACGCGCAGCGAAACCTTCGTCAGCGACCACCACGGACGCGCGGCGAAGCTCTTCGGCGAGCTGGCGCTGGACGCTGAGGGCAACTTTACCGGGCTTCGCGTCCGCTGGGTCTGCCACGCGGGCGGCTATCTCTCGCAGGCCGGACCGCTCATCAACACGCTGCCGCCCGGCGCCCATGTGAGCAACCTCTACCGTATCCCCGCCGTCTTTGGCCGCCACCAGCTGGTTCTTACCAACACGACGCCGACGACTGCCTATCGCGGCGCCGGGCGGCCCAATGTCAGCTACCTCATCGAGCGCCTCGTCGAGGAAGCCGCACGCGAGACCGGCCGCGACCGCATCGAACTGCGCCGCCGCAACCTGATCCCGAAGGAAGCCTTCCCCTACAAGATCGCCACCGGCGCCGATTACGACAGCGGCGACCCGCCGGGCCTGCTCGATATGGCTTTGGCGGAAGCAGACTGGACTGGGTTCCCGGCACGGCGCGCCCAATCCAGCACACGCGGCATGTTGCGTGGCATTGCCTGCAGCATGTTCGTCGAGCCCTCGGGCGGTGGCCGCAATCCGGCCGAAGAGGCTGCGATCAAGTTCGGCGAGAGCGGCACGCCGCAGCTCTTCTCGACCTCCGGCCCCTCCGGCCAGGGCCATGAAACCGCCTACCCGGAGATCGTCGGGCGCGTTTTCGGCGTCGATCCACTGACCATCGAGAACCGGTCGAGCGATCCAGACGGACCCGTGCTGAAGGGCGACGGCACCATCGGCTCGCGCTCGACCATGCTGCAAGGCAACGCCCTCTTCGTCACCGCGACAGAGGTGGCGCGCAAGGGCAAGGAACTCGCCGCGCGCCATCTCGAAGCCGACGTTGACGATATCGACTTCATCGATGGCAGATACGCAGTGCGCGGCACCGATCTGTCCGTCGCGCTCTATCAACTGTCGCGCGACAATCCCGGGGCGCTGGACACGACAGGCGGCATCGCCTCGCACCGCACATTCCCGAGCGGCGCCCATATCGCCGAAGTGGAGGTCGACCCCGAGACAGGGACCGTGACGCTGCTGGACTACGTGGCGGACGATGATTGCGGCCGGGTTCTCAACCATACTTTGGTCGAAGGACAGGTCCACGGCGGCATCGTTCAGGGGCTCGGCCAGGTGCTGACCGAGCAATGCCTGTACAACGCCGACAGCGGCCAGCTGATGACGGGCAGCTTCATGGATTACGCCATGCCGCGCGCCGATGATCTGGGTCCATTGCGTCTATTCGATCACTCGGTTCCCTCGCCCAGCAATCCGCTCGGCGTGAAGGGTGTCGGCGAGGCCGGCACCACCGGCTCAGTGCCCACGCTCGCCAATGCGGTGCTCGACGCTCTGCGGTCCCAAGGCATTAACACGCTCGACCTGCCCTTTACGCCTTCGCGGGTGTGGAACGCGATCGCGGCCGTGCGCAAGGCCGGCTGAGAATTCGTCCAGGCGGGGCGTTGCATAGCGCCCCGCTCTGTGGTCACAATCCTCCACGAGCGGCGCCGCCAGATGCTGCCGCCACGGGAGGATTTGCGTATGCGCAAGCAAGGTTTGCTCGCGGCCGCGTTGGTATCGGCCATCGTCGGCTCGGCCCCACTCGCTCAAGCGGAATCATTGAAGGTCGCGCTGCCGCAAAAGGGCAACTGGGACACCGGCATCGTTGAATTCGGCATGAAAGCCGGCATCTTCAAAGACGCGGGCATCGAGATCGAGCCTGTCTATACGCAAGGTGGCTCAGCGACCGTGCAGGCCGTAATTTCCGGCAGCGTCGATGTCGCCATGCAGACCGGCTTGCTCGGCCTCATCGGCGCCTATGCCAAGGGCGCGCCTCTGCGCGTCATCTCCGCCGCGATGACCGGCTCGCCGGACCTCTTCTGGTATGCACGCGCCGACAAGGGCATCAAAAGCCTCAAGGACGCCGACGGCAAGACGGTCGCCTACTCAGCTGCGGGCTCGTCGAGCCATCTCATCGTGCTCTCGCTGATTGAACAGGCGAAGGTGAAGGCCAAGCCGACCGCCACCGGCGGCATTCCGGGCACCTACACGCAGGTCATGTCCGGCCAGATCGATGTCGGCTGGGCCGTGCCGCCGTTCGGCCTGGAAGACGTGAAGGCTGGCAAGGTTGTCATCGTCGCCAAAGGCAATGACGTCCCCGCCATTCGCGGCGAAACCATCCGCGTGAACTTCGTCAATGCGGATGCCTTGACGAAGAAGCGCGCGCTGCTCGTCAAGTTCAGCGAAGCCTATGCGAAGGCGTTGGACTGGTCCTACAGCAACCCGAAAGCGGTCGAGTATTTTGCCGAGGGCGCGGGCGTGACGCCGGAAATCGCCTTGCAGTCACGTGACCAGTTCTACCCCAAGGACGCGTTGCAGCCCTACGAGATAAAGGGTCTGGACCACGCCCTGCAGGAGGCGCTGGAATATAAATTCATTCCGCGCGCCATGACCGAAAAGGAGGTCGCTGGCCTCTTCGACATCCTGGCACCCAAGCCGAAATAAACACGTCACGACTGAGGCCTGGGAATCCCGGGCCTCACCTGCAACCGGGACGATGGAACACCACGTATGCCGGCCTGGCTGATCAGACCACCCCCACTTGTTGCACGTTTCCTGTTTCTCGCGGGCCTGCTCGTTCTATGGGAATTAGCCTCTGCGGCGGGGCTCGTCAGCCGGTTCATCGTGCCGCCGCCCTCGGAAATCTTCCCGACTATCGGCGCCCTCTTCGCCGAGGGCGATCTCGCGGGTGCCTTCCTGCGCACCTTCGGCGAGACCTTCGCCGCCGCCGGTCTCGGCGCGCTCGGCGGCATGGCCATCGGCTGGTGGCTGCACCACAATCGCGCTGCGGGCGCGGCTTATACCGACTGGATGGCCGCCGTTGCCGCCGCGCCGCTGGTGCTGCTGTTCCCGCTGTTCCTCGTTATCTTCGGCCGCAATGCCGCGACCATCGTGGCCATGGGCACGGTCGCGAGCCTGCCGCCGGTCGTGCTGAAGACCAAGGAGGGGCTCGACAATGTGCGCGGCGTGCTGATCGACGTCGGCCGCACCTTCGGCCTGACGCGCTGGCAGCAAATCCACATGATCCTGTTCCCGGCCTCTCTGCCCACGATCTTCACGGGCCTGCGTCTCGGCCTCGTCTTTGCGCTCATCAATGTCGTGGGCGTGGAATTCCTCATCGGCTTCGGCGGCATGGGCCAGCTCATCGGCGATCTCGGCGACCGCTTCGAGATCGCGGGCATGTATGCCGCGATCCTCTTCGTGGTGCTCACCAGCGTCTGCTTCTTTTATCTCACCGAGAAACTCGAGACATGGTTGCTGTCGGCCAGATGAATACAGGCACGCGGCCCAGCCGCTTGCGCCTGTCGAGCGTCGCGATCCACCGCATCGTCGCGGTGGTCGTGATCCTCGCGCTGTGGGAAGGCGCGGGCGCGTCGGGCTTGTTCTTTCGCGGCGTGATCCCGTCGAGCGTGCTCATCATCCGTGCCCTGTTCAGGCTGTTCGCCGATCCAGCTTTCTACACGCATTTCGGCGTGACGCTGTTCGAGATCGTGGTCGGTTTCGCCATCGGCACAAGTCTAGGTGCCATCGCCGGCCTGATCCTCGGCATCAACCGCTACACAGGCGAAGTGCTGGAGCCGCTGGTGCATTATCTCGCGCCGACGCCCAAGGTCGTGTTCCTGCCGGTGCTGCTCATCATGTTCGGAATCGGCGTTGGCTCGAAGATCGGCTTGGGCGCAATGTCCTGCTTCTTCCCGATGGCGCTCAGCGTGTCGGCGGGTGTGCGCACCATCAATCCGATGTTCCTGCGCGTCGGCCAGAGCCTCACCCTTCCCCTGTCGCAGCGCATTCGCAAAATCTATGTGCCCGCACTTGTGCCAGCCCTCGCCACCGGCTTTCGCCTGAGCTTCGGCATCGCGACGGTGGGCTGTCTCATGTCCGAGATAAAACTCTCGAACTTCGGTTTGGGCTATGCCGCGATGCAAGCCTACAATCGCTTCGACATTCCCACGATGCTCGCGCTTCTGCTGGTGATTTTCGTGCTCGCAGGGCTGGGCAATTTCTTCATCGGCAGGCTCGTGCGCCTGCACGGCCCCAACAATCGCCGCGCCACCGCGCTGCCGCCCCGCTAATCAGGATTGCTCATGCCCGACGACAACAAGGCCGCACGCGACATTTCAAGCGTAGAACTCCCCGTTCCCGCACAGGACAACGGACAATGGGGCAGCGACGCCATCGCCGAACTGCTGCGCGCGCTCGACTTGCCTTACGTCTCGCTCAATCCAGGCGCGAGCTTTCGCGGCCTTCACGACAGCCTCGTCAACAAGCTCGGCAATCGTGATCCGCAAATGCTGCTCTGCCTTCACGAGGAATCCGCGGTCGCCATCGCGCATGGCTGGGCCAAGGTCACGGGGCGTCCGCTCTGTGCCATCGTGCACAGCAATGTCGGCCTGATGCACGCAACCATGGCCGTGTTCAACGCCTGGTGCGACCGCGCACCCCTGCTCTTGCTGGGCGCGACCGGTCCGGTCGATGCCGCCAAGCGCCGGCCGTGGATCGACTGGATTCACACGGCCAAGGATCAGGGCGCGCTCATTCGCGATTATACGAAATGGGACGACCAACCGGGCTCCGTCCCCGCCGCGCTCGAATCCATCCTGCGCGCATGGCAGATCACCGACACGGCGCCACGCGGCCCCGTATACGTCTGCCTCGACGCCGCCATTCAGGAAATGCGGCTGGAAACACCCGTGAAGATGCCTGACGTCGCACGCTTCAAATCGCCGCCGCCTGCGGCCCCGCCGCGCGACTTGCTGCAGGATGCAGGCAAGAGGCTCGCGGCGGCAAAGCGCCCGCTGCTGCTGATGGGCCGCGTGTCACGCTCTGAAAAAGATTGGGCCGCGCGCATCGCGCTGGCCGAAAAGCTCGGTGCGCTCGTCCTGACCGACATGAAGATCGCAGGCGCCTTCCCGACGACCCATCGCCTGCACGCGGCGAGCCCCTCGACCTTCCCGAGCGAGCAAGCCTGCAAGCTCATGCGCGACGCCGATGTCGTGGTGAGCTTCGACTGGGTCGATCTCGCGGGCACGCTGAAGAGCGCGTTCGGCGCGGAAGATCCGACCAGCACCATCATCCAGGTATCGCTCGATCAATATCTGCACAACGGCTGGAGCATGGATCATCAGGGCCTGCCGCCCGCGGATCTCTATCTGGTCTCGGACCCCGACGTCACCATCCACGCGCTCGTCGAGGAACTCGCCGCGCACAAAACAACGAGCGTCTGGAGCGGCTGGGAAAAGCCTGCGTTACAAGGGCTTCCTGACGGCGAGCCCGACGCGCCGCTCACGGTGCCCGTTCTCGCATCCGCCGTGCAGCGCGCCTTCAAGCGGCGCAAGGTCACGCTGTCGCGCCATCCCCTGTCATGGGCCGGGCACATGTGGCCAGTCGAACATCCGCTCGATTTTCTGGGCACGGATGGCGGTGGCGGCATCGGCTCCGGGCCCGGCACCAGCGTTGGCGCCGCGCTGGCATTGAAAGGTGGAGACCGCATTCCACTCTCGATCCTCGGCGACGGCGATTTCCTGATGGGCGCGACCGCCGTCTGGAGCGCGGTGCACTACGGCATCCCGATGATCGTGCTCATCGCCAACAACCGCTCCTTCTACAATGACGAAGTGCATCAGGAGCGCGTCGCCCGCATGCGCGACCGTCCCATCGAGAACAAATGGATCGGCCAGCATATCGCAGGCCCTGACGTCGATCTCGCGATGATGGCCCGCGCGCAGGGCGCCACGGGCATCGGCCCGGTGCGCAGCCTCGCCGATTTGCACGAGGCCATTGAAGCGGCGATCGAAGCCTACGAGCGCGGCGACACGGTCGTCGTCGATGTGCGCGTGGAGCCTGGCTACGATGCCGGCATGACCAACGGGCTCACCAAGCATGTCGAACGTTCATGAGGCACGCATGAGCGACACGTCCACGCTGATGTCCTTGGCCTCCAGCGACATCGCGGCCCTGCGCATCGAGCGTGTGAGCAAAAGCTTCGACACCGCGAAGGGCAAGGTGACGGCGGTCGACGACGTGTCGCTCGATATCAAGCCGGGCGAGTTCATCTCGATCATCGGCCCGTCGGGCTGCGGCAAGTCCACATTGATGAACATGGTCGGCGGGCTCATCGCGGATTTCGACGGGCAGATCC
>JAQGKN010000421.1 GCA_028290085.1 Hyphomicrobiales bacterium | reverse complement strand
CGGCGGCCTCAACACCACTGATCTGGCCGCCCTGACGACCACCCAGCTTGGTGGCCTCACGGCGACACAGCTCGGCGCTCTGACGACCACCCAGCTCACCAACATCAACACGACGAACATCGCGGCGCTTACCACCACCCAAATTGGCGGGCTCAAAGCCACCGAACTCGCCGCGCTCAACGCAGCGCAGTTCCTGGCCATCACCAGCACCAACATCGGCGCTTTGACGACCACTCAAGCCTCCGGCTTGAGCACAACGGAAATCGCGGCCTTGACGACGACCCAGTTCGGCGGCTTTAAGACCACACAGATCGGCGCCTTGACCACCTCGCAGGCAGCGGCACTCACAACGACGCAGCTGCCGCTGATCACCTCGACACAGCTCGGCGGGCTCACATCGACCCAGATCAGCGCACTCACGACCACGCAGGTTGGAACGCTGACCAAGACCGAACTTGGGTACCTCACCGGCACGCAGCTGCAGGGTCTCACGACGACGGACATCACAAATCTGACGACCACGCAGGTCACCGGCCTCAGCACGACCGGCCTTGCGGCCCTGAACGTCAATCAGGTTCTGGCATTCTCGACCACGGAAATCGGTGCCCTCTCTACCACTCAGGGTAATGCCTTCACCTCGACCCAGATTGGTGCGATGACCACGACCCAGGTTAACGCCTTGACGATCCTGATCGGCTAAGGTCAGAGAAGACAGCGAATCGGCGGGCAGTACGCCCGCCGATTCCTTATTGTGTAAGACGTGCGTTATGTCGGGCTGCGTTCGGCCGATTGTTTCGAATGATGCTGCGGAGCTATGCATGCCTGACGATCGTGCGATGACGGTGCAAAATGACATCGCCATTCACCTCCTGTCCCTGGCTGACCTGATTGCGCGGGCGGAGAGCCTCAAGGCAGCCGGACAGTCCGATCACGCGGCCCTGCTGTACAAGCAATGGGTAGCGCTCAACCCAGATCACCCGCTGTTCTATGCAGCGGCGTTCAACTACGGAATTGTGCTGGGCGAACTCGGCGATAATGCCGGTGCGATCATCGCGATGCGCGATGCGATTCAGGCCAAGCCCGATTTCTATCAGCCGCACATCAATCTTGGCACCCTGCTGGAAAAGATCGGGCATCGTGACAAGGCCGTCGGTCAATGGAGAGCCATGACCGATCTGGTGCCAATGGTCACTGGCGACGCCGTTACCTACAAGACGATGGCCCTGAAACAGATCGGCCGAGTGCTCGAGACGGTGTTGGAAGACACGGCGGCCGAAGATTCGCTGCGGCAATCGCTCGAGATCAACGCCGAACAGACCGATGTCGTTCAGCATTGGATCGCACTGCGTCAGCGGCAATGCAAATGGCCGGTCGTGACCGAACTGCCGCAGGTGAAGACGTCGAAGCTGCTGGCCTCGATCTCGCCGCTCTCGCTCGCCTGCCACGCTGACGACCCTATCTTCCAGCTGGCGAACTCCTACGCCTACAACCGGAAGTCGATCGGCATTCCGGCTCAGGACCCGGCGGACTGGTCGACATTCAACGCAGCCGCGCGTCGTCCAGGACCACTGCGGATCGGCTACGTGTCCTCCGACTTCCGCGAGCACGCCGTGGGCTTTTCCATGACGGATGTCGTGGGTCAGCACGACCGTGCCCGCGTCGAGATCTTTGGATATTACTGCGGAATTCCGAGCCCCGACTCGACCCAGGTTCGCATCCGCCAAGGCGTCGATCACTGGTGCGATATCAGCGGGCTCGACGACGCGCAGGCCTTCCGCAAGATCCAGGAGGATCAGATCGATATTCTCGTCGATCTCAACGGCTACACCAAGGATGCGCGAACGAAACTCTTCGCTCTTCGCCCGGCGCCCATTGGCGTGAACTGGTTCGGTTTCCCCGGCACGATGGGCAGCCCGTATCATCAATATATCATCGCGGACGACGTGGTCATTCCCCCGACGCATGAGCGTTACTATTCCGAAAAAGTGCTGCGCCTGCCGTGCTACCAGCCCAATGATCGTCACCGCGTCGTCGCGTCCGAACCCGCGTCTCGCGAGGCGGAGGGGTTGCCGGCGGACGCTTTCGTCTTCTGCAGCCTGAATGGCTCGCAGAAGATCACGCCCGCGACGTTCGCGCGCTGGATGCAGGTATTGAACGGCGTCCCGGGCAGCGTCCTCTGGCTGCTGGGTGCAACGGCCGACACCAACGCACGCCTGCGCGAATGCGCGAAGGAGCAGGGCGTTGCGCCCGAGCGCCTGATCTTCGCGGCCAAGAAGGCCAATCCTCACCATCTCGCGCGTTACGGCCTGGCGGATCTCTTCCTCGACAATGCGCCCTATGGTGCACATACGACAGCCGCCGATGCCATGTGGATGGGCGTGCCGATTGTGACATTGCCGGGCCGGAGCTTCGCGTCGCGCGTGTGTGCAAGCCTCGTGCGCGCGGCTGGTATCGAAGAGATGATTTGCGCGTCGCCGGCTGATTACGTCGCACGCGCAATTGCCTTTGGCCTTGATCGTCCCGCGCTCCAGCGCGTGCGTCAGAAGCTCATCGACAATCGCGCGACATGCCTGCTCTTCGACACGGCTCTGCTCGTTACGAAGCTCGAGTCACTGTTCGAAACGATGTGGAAGGATTTCAGTGAGGGGCGTCTGCCGCGGCCGGATCTGCGCAATCTCGATGTCTATCAAGAGGTCGCCGTGGAGCAGGATCTTCCGGCGATGGAAACCATGGCCGATGCCGACTACGAGGCGCTTTACCAGCGTGCGCTGGAGCGCCGTCACCGCATCTATCCGATCGGCCCGGATGCCCTGCTCCGTTGAGCAGGGCAAGTACGAGTGGCGCGATCAAGCGTCCTTCTTGATCCAGCACTTTCCGTCGATGTTCTCCAGTTCCTCGGACTGGAAAAATTGACGGAAAGCAGCGCGTACTTCCGGCCACGTCGTGCCATTGGTGTAATAATCGTCACCGATCAGGACGCCGCCCTTGCGCAAACGCGGCCACCAGAAGTTGAGATCGGCCATCACTGACGCGAAGTCATGCGCGGCGTCGATGTGCAGGAGATCGACTTCAATCCCGCGCATCGCGAAGATGACGGCCGCATTGGACGAGTCGATGGGCAACGGCAACACGTAATCCTGCAACTGCCGACCGAAGATGTTCGACACGAATGTGTGGAACAGCGCCGGGTAGCCGTTCTGGAACTGGATGCCATCGAACCAGTCGCGATAGAGCCAATGTTCGGAAGAGCCCAGAAACGTGTCGACTGCGACGACGACGCCATCGAGGCCGAGTTCGCGCATCCTGTTCGACATGGTGATGACAGAACCACCCTTCCAGACGCCGATCTCGACGACGGTTTTCGGATGCAGTTCATCGACGGCGCGGGTGAGATAGGCGTGGTTCGAGGTCCAGCCCTGGTAGTCCGTGCGATACAGGTCCTTGGGATAATTCTGCAGCGGGTCCTTGCCGTGCCAGATGCGGTCGATCATTTCGTTGCGTGCTGAAGTCATCTCTAAATTCCATTTTGCTGAAGTGCTGGACGCATCAAGGCTCACGCAAACTCTCGCTGAAACCGCGCTTGAGCGGATACAGGAAATAGGACATCAACGTGCGCGACCCGACTTTGATTTCCGCTGTGAGGGACATTCCGGGAATGAGGTGCGTACGTTCGGGAAGGTGGCTGAGGGACATATCCTCAAGCGTGATCTGGCTGCGGTGGAGGAGGCCTGTTGCAGGGCCTTGTGTGGAATCCTCGCCGACGGCGCGCAGGCGCCCTTTGATTAGACCGTGCCGCTGATAAGGAAACGCATCGACCTTGATGACGACATCGTCACCGATTTTTGTGTAGCCGACGTCGGCAGAGGCGATCATGACCTCGGCGATCAGCGGGCTATGCGCCCCGATGAGTGTCACGAAGGGCTCGGCTGCTTGCAAGACGGATCCGGCCGACTTCTTTCCGATGTCGAGAATCACACCGTCTTCGGGAGCCTTCAGCACCACAAGTTGATTGAGTTTTTCAGCTTTGACGAGGCTTTCGGCGAGAGCACCGGCGTCCTTGCGGGCGCGGACGAGTTCGTCGAGCGTCTGGTGGCGCCACTCGTTGACGAAAATCTGGCGCTCCACGACGCGCGTGGCGAGCATGTGCTGAGTGTCGACGAGGCGGCTGATGGCGTCCGCCTTCTCGCGCTCCGTGCGCAGCCGCACGACCGACGCGTCGAGGTAGTTGAGCTTGGTGCCGACCTGCCGCTTGTACAATTGCACCCGCATGTCCTCGACCTCGCGCGCGATGTCGAGCTGTTGGTCGAGCGAAGTGCGGGTTGCCTCCGTCGCAGAAATATTCGCCTTGTAACGGGCGATGTCTTCGTCGAACGCTTTCAGGCGCGTGTCGAACTGCGATTTACGCTCGGTGTAGACGCTGATCTGCAGCGCTCTGTCCGTGCTGCTGTTTGTCAGGCGCAGAGGTTCGTCGCTGAGCTCGGCTTCTAGCCGCAGGATCTGCGATTGCAGAGCGTCCTGCTGGGCGAGCAGCGTGGCGCGATCTGCTTCCGTGAAAGTGGGATCGAGTGTCGCGAGCGTGTCGCCCTTCTTCACCTCGTCGCCCGGCTTCACGCGCAGATCCCGGATGATCGAAATTTGCATGGCCTGCATCACCATGGGCGGCGCTTCTGCCGACAATCGTCCGGGGGCAGTAACGACGACGTCGACTTCGACGATGCTCGTCAATGTCGCCATGGAAAGTACGATGGCGACGATGACGAGATTGGTGTTGCGGACAAGGCTTGGCGGTTCGTCGAGAAGAATATCCTGGAGGTCAGGATCGAATGCCGGTTGCGGCAATGCCACAAACGCAAGACGCTCGATACGCTGTTTGCGCAGGCGTTGGAACGATCGCGCGAAGGTGCCGAGCATTGCGGGAAGATCCACGCTGCGCGCATTCATGTACGAATACCCGTCTGCTGCTTCCACAAGCGGCAATAGGGCTCACAGCGCTTGAGAAGCACTCCGTGAGGAGCGAAATCGACGACGCGCCCCTGTTCCCGAACGAGGATGGAATCGGCGTGCGCCAGAGAGCTCAGGCGATGCGATACGATGATCATCGTGCGTCCACGCGCCATATCGTTGAGATGCTCCTGGACGATGGCTTCACTTTCAGGATCGAGCGCGCTGGTTGCCTCGTCGAAGATCAGAAGCTTGGGGCGCATCAGCAGCGCGCGGGCGATAGCCACGCGTTGCCGCTGGCCACCCGAGAAGTTCGTTCCGTTTTCCTCAACCAGCGTTTCATAGGCATGCGGCAGCCGTTCGATGAACTCTTCGGCGCCCGCCATTCGCGCCGCCTGAATGATTTCAGCAAGCGCCGCATCCGGCCGCGCCGCCGCGATGTTCTCGCGGATGGTGCCACGAAACAGGAAGTTCTCCTGCAGCACGACGCCGATACTGCGGCGCAGATGCGCGAGATCGACGTGGCGGATGTCGATGCCATCGAGGCGGATCGCACCCGACTGCGCGTTCTGAATGCCTTGCACGAGGCGCGTGACAGTCGTCTTGCCCGATCCAGAACGGCCGACGATTCCGATCACCTGGCCCTG
>JAQGKN010000408.1 GCA_028290085.1 Hyphomicrobiales bacterium | reverse complement strand
CTCGCCCGAGGGGTCGAGACTTGCCACCATTCCGGTGGGCTGTATCTCGTGCTGCTTCACGTGACCTTGCAGCCGTCGCGCATGATCCTGCAATCGCCTGCGCGCACGCTTGAAGGCGTCATTGATTGCAAAATGCGCATCGGCGTAACGTTCGTCCTCGGGCGCGGTCTTCGCGACATCAATCTCGCGGCCGTTCGGCAGCGCCAAACGAATATTAACCTCGTACAGCCCACCGGTCTGGTGACGTCCGCCCGGCGCTTTCAGCACAACCCGGCAGGCAGTCATGCGACCAAAGCGCGTCTCGAGCTCGGCCACATGCTTCTCGATGATCTCTTGTAACTGAGGTTTTGAATCCATTCCCTGAAAGTCGATCTCGACAGGAGTTTGCATCGCTCATCTCCGTTGAGTTGAACACGCGAGGCAAGCACGCCGCGCAGGGGAGAGATTTGATGCCGATCAAGAAACGCGCTTCGAGCCTGACGCAACGATCAAGCTGGCGGTGCGACGAGCGCGAGAAGGCTATTGCGCAGCGCCGCTTCCGGGATGTTCTGCGTAATGAAAACGATCCTGCTCCGGTGATCAGCATCGGGCCATCGGGCTAGGCGCACGAACGGGTGCAAAAGATGCTGCACGCCTTGCACGACAATCGGGCCCGGCTCGCCGACGATGTTCAGCACGCCCTTCATGCGCAGCAAGTCGGCACCACGCAGCGACGTGATCGACGCGAGCCAGGTTTCCAGCGCGGGAAGCGTGATCTCTTGATCGAGCGTCATGCAAAACGCGCGGATGCCGCTTCCATGGCGGTTGGGATCGTTATGCGCATGCGTATGGCCGGCATGGTCATGCCCGTGCGGAGCCTCGAAAGCCTCTGCGGCAAGCCACTCGCGTACCGAAGCCGGATCGTCGGGCCGTTCCTGCGCGCGACTGAAGAGATCGTCAGGTGAAATAGCCCCGTTGAGCACCGTCAGCGTCGCTGCGCCCGGGTTGATCTCCCGCAGCCGGGATGACAACGCATCGATTGTCGAGTCGCTGGCGAGATCTGCCTTCGTGAGCACCAATATGTCAGCGAGAGCCACCTGCTTCGCAGCCTCGGGAAAGCTCGCGATTTGGCCCAGCCCATTGACCGCATCGATTGTGGTCACGACCGTCCTGAGTTTAAAGGCGGGCGCGACCAGCGCGTCGGTCGCCAAAGTCTGCAGGATGGGCGCCGGATCGGCGAGCCCAGTGGTCTCTATTGCCACGCGCGAGAATGGCGGAATTTCGCCGCGATCCCGCTTGCCGATCAAGTCTGTCAAAGTGTCGACGAGATCGCCGCGGATCGTGCAGCAGATACAGCCGCTTTGCAGCACAAGCGTATTTTCCAACGCCGTCTCGACGAGCAAGTGGTCGATCGAAATCTCGCCGAATTCATTAATGATCACGGCGGTATCCGCCATCCCCGGATCGTTCAGGAGATGATTGAGCAGCGTGGTCTTGCCGCTGCCCAAGAAGCCAGTGATCACCGTAACTGGTATCTGCGCCATGCTTAAAACGTCATCTCCAGGATGTAGAGTCCGCCAGTGAACCGGTCGATAGCATACACGATCCCGTTTTCGTCGACATAGACATCGTTGATCTGGACCGCGCCTACCCGCGTGCCTTCAGGCGCGGGAGGCACGAAGGCTGCGACCTCTTTGGGCTGCAACGGATTGGTGAGATCGTACACGCGCACGCCGGCGTTGAAGAAACTCGCGAAGATCAGATTATCCGATTTGAACGAGGTCTCGCCCGGGCGGTTCTCATGCAAATTGTGGGAGCCGTATCGCCCGCCTTTTTGTCCATACACCTCGAGAGGCGGCATCGGCAACGTGCTGATCGGGACGAGATTCGTCTCGTCCCGGGCATCCAGAATCCAGGTCAGTTTCGGCCAGTCACCGCCGTTGTCCATCACGCACTCGTCCGACACGACGAGGAGATCGCGGCTGAACAACGGGAGAACGGTATGCGTGAACCCCGGATAAGGTGGGTGCGGATTGAAACTGGATACGATGCGCGGAGCGCCCATATCGGAGATATCGAGCACATAAGCTCCACCATCGAGATAGCCTACATATGCCCGGTCCGGACGCTCCGGATAGACGTTCGTGTTATGGGCGCGGAAGCCTGAATCAATCGGCAGCCGAGCCGGTTCGGGCGCGTCGTCACCCACGCGCGTACCGGGCATCCACCAACGTCCGACCTCAAACGGCTTCGAGGGATTGGAAACGTCGATGATCCGATAGGGCTGATCGTCAAGCTGGTTGCGGGGCGTAAAGTCCGCCGCGCCCGCCGCACAATGGATGTAGCGCCCATCGACGAACCACAATTGGTGAACACCGCGAGAGTGCGGGCCGGAACAGTCAAAAAAGCTGATCGAGCGGGGCTCCTCGGGAACGCTGATGTCGAAGAGCTCGATGCCCGCTGGCTGCAGCCCGGGTTCGAGAACCTGATATGCGACAGCCATGAGATTGCCACAGGTTTCCAGCGAATTCGAGCGTATGCGATTATGCGGCAGATCCGTCTGAACGATCACCTTCGGCCGACTCGGATCCGTGACATCGACACCCGTGAAATTCTTCGGCGGCCCCTCGTGTGCCAGCCACATGATGCGCCGCCCGTCGGGCGCCGCCTGCAGCGACATGCCTTCGCCCAGTCCTCCGAACCCTCGCAACGTATCTTGTGCGATCAATCGCAGCCCGTGCGCTTCATCAGGGATCATGCCTATCAAACTCCATTCGGAGAATTCGGAGATGTCAGCGGGTACCCCGCCAGATGGGTGGGGCACAAGGAGCGGTCACATCACTCCAGCCCTTCCGCCCTGAGAATCTGCTTCGCGTCCGGACCTGTCAGCCGCAGCAGGAATGCTTTGGCTGCGTCATTGCCGGCACCTTGGGGCGTAAGAGCGGCCGTGTAAGTGCTGACGAGTTGCAACTCGTCGGGCAGATATCCGGCGATTTCGACACCGGGAGACGCCATGATTTCGCTCGCCTGCGTGAACCCGAACGGCGCCCGCCCCGCAGCCACTTCCGCCATGACTGTGAACCCATTGCTTCGCAGAATCGCGTTCTTCATGACGGCTTCTGCCAGACCCAGACGATCCAGAACCTTCGCGAAATGGATTCCACTTGTCGCGCCACCGTTCGGATCGCCGAAGGCAACGCCGGCCACTTCAGAAAGCGTCTTCGTGAGTGCCGGTATAGTCGAGATGTCGGGCTTGGCACCGCCGATGGCCACGCCGATTGCGATGCGCACCTTGCCAAGGTCGTGGGCTTCACCCTGCACGAAGCCTTTTTCGGCAAAGCTTCCAATCGCGCTTTTGCTTGAAATGACGATGTCGGCAGCTTCACCGGATTCGACGCCAGCGGTCACGACGCCTGCCGTGCCAAACGAACCGCTGATAACGCCACCCGCATCGGCCATAAAAGCTTCCGCGATCCGCATGACTGCGTGGTGAACGGCCATTGTCCCAAGAATGCGAACGTCGCCCGCCATTTCGTTGTCCTCATACGTCCGCTGAGCCGAATGCTTCAGCCCTGATGAAAGTCTATTCGCCGCGCGTGCGACCCCGCGCCACGCGCGATGACGTTGCCGCCAGAGCATCGAGAGCAGCCGACTGCTGATACAGTTCTGTCACCTGCCTGACGCTGCCTTCGAAATGTCGCGTCACCAGATCGACGGCGACCTCGGCGTTTCGAGATAATGTGGCCTCCGCCATTGTGCGGTGCTGGTCCCGGATTCGACTCCAGTCTTGATCCGACTCCGACATTCGCAGGACGATCAGCCGCCGATAACGCTGGAACTGGTCCGAGAGAATTCCGCAGAAGTGAAGAAGCCAACGCGAATTACAGGCCGCGATGAGGCTTTGATGAAAGCGGTCGTGCCGGCGCTCCCATTCATCGAAGCCCTCCGCATCGTCGGACGCGGGACGTGGGCTGCGCTCCAGACGGTGAAGTGAAACCAGGATCTCCGC
>JAQGKN010000621.1 GCA_028290085.1 Hyphomicrobiales bacterium | reverse complement strand
TGCAACGCGCGCCCGCGCCGCGGCCGCTCGCTTATAGCGTCTACATGCTCGGGCCCGTGCTGATCGCTTTCGGATCCGACGAGCAGAAGCGTCGCTTCCTGCCCCGCATCGCCAATCTCGATGACTGGTGGTGCCAAGGCTTTTCCGAGCCGGACGCGGGATCAGACCTGGCTTCACTCAAGACAAGCGCGCGGCGCGAGGGCGATGTCTATGTCGTCAACGGGCAAAAGACCTGGACCTCCTATGCGCAATACGCCGACTGGATCTTCTGCCTCGTGCGCACCGACCCAGCCGCGAAAAAGCAGATGGGCATTTCTTTTCTCCTGATCGACATGAAGTCCGAGGGCGTGCGCGCGCGCCCGATCGAAACCATCGATGGCGGCCATGAGGTCAACGAGATTTTCTTCGACAATGTCAGGGTTCCGGTCGAGAACCTCGTCGGCGAAGAGAACAAAGGATGGGATTACGCAAAATTCCTTCTCAGCGCAGAGCGCGTCAATCTCGCGCGCCTTGGCGTCTCCAAGGAGCGCCTGACGCGCGCCCGCGAAGTCGCGGCAAAAACGAGCTACAAGGGCCGTCCGCTCATCGAGAACGCCGGCTTTCGCGCGCGACTCTTCGCGATCGAAGTCGAGTTGAAAGCGCTGGAGATCACGCAGATGCGCGTGCTGTCCGCCGAGACCAAGTCCGGCGGTGCGGCTGATCCCGCCTCCTCCATCCTGAAGGTGAAGGGCTCGGAGCTTCTGCAGGCGACGAGCGAGCTTCTGATGCAAGCGCTTGGCCAGGACGCCGTGCGGGCCGATGCCGACGACGATGCTGACTGGACGTCGACGATCACCGGCAATTATTTCAACTGGCGCAAATTATCGATCTTCGGCGGGTCGAATGAGATTCAAAGAACCATCGTCGCGCGCTCAATCCTGGGGCTTTGATCGTGGACTTCGCACTCTCTGAAGAACAGCAGATGATGCAGGACGGCCTCGCGAGGCTGCTGCAGAAATCATGCCCGTTCGAACGCCGCGCCGCGATCATGCAATCGAGCAAGGGTTGGAGCAAAGAGGTCTGGCGGCAATACGCCGAAATGGGATTGCTCGCCCTGCCCTTCGACGAAAGCCTGGGCGGACTCGGCGGGTCGCCCGTCGAAACGATGATCGTCATGGAGCAGATCGGCCGTTCGCTGGCGCTCGAACCTTACTTCGCCACTGTCATTCTCGCGGGCGGCGTGCTGCGCCGCGCCGCAAGCGCCCAACAGAACGAGCGCGTCACGTCCAAGGTCATCGACGGCCAATGGACGCTCGCCCTCGCCCATGACGAAGCTCAGGCGCAGGGCGATTATGCGCGAGTCGATACGCGCGCCACGCGCGACGGCATGGAATGGATCATCGACGGCGAAAAGAGCTTTGCGCTAAACGGCGACTCCGCCGATGCCATCATTGTCTCCGCCCGCGTCGACGGACAGCCCAATGATCAACATGGCCTCGGACTCTTTCTCGTGACCCCGAACGACCTCGGCGTTCACGTCCGCAAATACTCGCTCCACGACGGACGCCGCGCCGCATCCGTCAGCCTTTCTGGCGTCCGCGTCGAAGCGACGAATGTCATCGGCGCTCCGGGCGATGCCTTTGCCCTGCTCGAGGCGGTCCGTCAGGATGCGCTGGCTGGGATCTGTGCGGAGGCCGTCGGCGCTATGTCGGTCTTGCACGAAATGACGGTGGATTACCTGAAGCATCGGCGGCAGTTCGGCGTCGCCATCGGCAGCTTCCAGGCGTTGCAGCATCGCGCCGCCGACATGTACATCGCGCTCGAACAGGCGCGCAGCATGGCCATGTATGCGACGATGATGATCTCGGACGCCGACGACGCGTCGCGCGCGCGGGCTGTGGCCGCCGCGAAAGTGCAGATCGGACGTTCCGGACGTTTCATTGGCGAGCAGGCGATTCAGCTCTTTGGCGGCATCGGAGTGGCGATGGAATTCAAAGCCGGTCACTGCTTCAAGAAACTGACCGTGCTGGACCGCCTGATGGGCGACGCCGATCAGCATCTCGAGATGCTCACCTTCGGACAGAGCCTGTTCGATGCCGATTGATGCCAGCGCTGTCGCTCATGGAGAGACGATGAACGATCGTGTCCGCATCGAAACGCAATCGGCGATCGCCTTCGTGATCATCGACAATCCCCCGGTTAATGCGGGTTCATGGGAGACACGCAGCGGATTGCTCGCGGCCATCGAACAATGCGAGCATGATCCCAATGTCGCCGCGATCGTCGTGATTGGCGCTGCGCGGATGTTCATGGCGGGCGCAGACATCAACGAGTTCGACGTCCCGATCCGCGATCCGCAAATGCCTGCGGTCATTGCCGCGATCGAGGATTGCGCGAAGCCCGTTGTCGCCGCCATCTCCGGCGCGGCGCTGGGGGCGGGCTACGAACTCGCGCTCGCTTGCGACGCGCGGATCGCCACGGAGGACGCCGTGGTCGGCCTGCCGGAAGTCCTACTCGGCGTCATCCCGGGCGCCGGCGGAACGCAACGCCTGCCGCGCCTCATCGGCGTCAGCCGCGCGATCGATCTCATCGGCCACGGGCGCCGTGTCGTGGCGCGCGAGGCACTGCGAGACGGCATGATCGATGCGCTCGCAACGGAAGACCTTCGCAAGAAAGCCGCGCAACTCGCCACATCACTCAAAGGCGAAAAGCACCGCTTGCGCGACGCCCTCGTGCCCCCGGAGACGGAAGCGGTCATCGAGGACGCCGCGGCTAAAACGCTCGCGCAGGCTAAGGGCGACCGCGCGGTCGTGGCCGCGATCGCATCGGTGCGCAAAGCCGCCACGCTTCCCTTTGCGCAGGCGCTCGTCGAAGAGCGCGCCGCCTTTCACGAATTGCGGCAAACCCGCGAAGCGGCTGCGAAGCGATATCTATTTTTCGCCGAACGCGAAGCGGCGCGAGTAGCCGACATCAGAGGCGCAAAAGCCCGTACCGTCGGACGTGTCGGCGTTGTCGGCGCAGGCACGATGGGCGTTGGCATCGCTTTGTGTTTTCTCGACGCAGGCCTAACGGTTTCGCTCGTGGAACGCGATGCGGCTTCGCTTGAGGCCGGCCTCGAGCGCCTGAGCGCCGCCTATCGGCGCATGGTCGACAGCGGCCGCATTTCGGACGAGGTCATGGCGTCGCGGCTCGCGCATGTCGCGCCCTCCATAGACATGCATACGCTCGCCGACGCCGATCTCATTATCGAGGCGGTATTCGAAGACATGGACATTAAGCGTTCGCTGCTGCGGGAACTCGACGGCATTGCGAGACCCGGCGCCGTGATTGCGTCCAACACATCCTACCTCGATCTCGACGCCCTCGCCCGCGAGACCTCGCGCCCGTCGGACATTGTCGGCCTGCATTTCTTCGCGCCGGCGCAGATCATGGGCCTGCTTGAAATCGTTCGGGGCGCGTACACGGCGCCCGACGTTCTCGCAACGGCGCTGTCGGTGGCGAAGGAAATCGGGAAAACGCCGATCGTCGCGCGCGTCGGCGAAGGCTTTATAGGCAATCGCCTCTATTCCGCCTACCGTCAGCAATGCGAGTTCATGCTGGAGGAAGGCGCCTTTCCCGAACAGATCGACGCCGCGCTCGTTGCCTTCGGCTTTGCGATGGGGCCCTTTGCGGTGGCCGATCTCTCAGGTCTCGATATTGCTTGGCGCACACGCCAGCGGCTCGCCGCGACGCGCGACCCAAAAGCGCGCTATTCGGATGTTCTCGACAGGCTTTGCGAGGCCGGAAGGCTTGGCCAGAAATCAGGGAAAGGCTGGTACGCTTATCCGGACGGAGCGCGGCGCGGCGTTCCCGATGACGAAACGCGCGCCGTCATCGAAGACGCATCGCGGCGCAAAGGCGTTACGCGCCGAACGATTAACGATGCCGAGATCATTCACCGTGCGATCTGCGCGATCGCCAACGAAGCCGCTCTTCTGCTGGCCGAAGGGATTTCACAGCGACCGTCCGACGTCGATCTCGCGATGGTGAGGGGCTATGGCTTTCCGACGCGCGAAGGTGGGCCGCTGTTCTGGGCCGCGCGTCTTGAACCGCAAGAACTGCGACGCTGGCTCGCCGTCATCGCGGCCTGCGTCGGACATGGCTTCCGGCTCGGGGACGTCGCCGCGACGGTGGAGCCTCTCGCGCCAGCTGCAACTCCTCCACAATCCACCTGACAGGATGCCACATGCATTACGAAACGATCATTGTCGAAACGCATGGCAGGGTCGGCCTCGTCCGCTTCAACCGTCCCAAGGCGATGAACGCCATCAACAGCCAGCTCATCGAAGAATTTGCGCGAGCCATCGCCGACTTCGAGCACGATGCGGAAATCGGCTGCCTTCTCGTCGCGGGA
>JAQGKN010000619.1 GCA_028290085.1 Hyphomicrobiales bacterium | reverse complement strand
CTTAGTCGGCTATGGCTTTTTTTCGGGTCTCCATTGCTTTTCAGGTATAATACTTGCAGCTCTGTGGCTTGCTAAATAGAAAGTGGCACGTGTCTGTTCTTGGCGAATTTCCTTGAAGCGGGATCGGCAGGAGACAGGAACTTGGGGGTGACCTCGGTCGCTGCGCCGAACGCTGCATCATCAAGTACAGCTAGATACTCCTTGATCGCGCGGCTCTTCTCCGGGGGCACCCCGCTCGTTCCCTCCACCCCTTTCTGCCGGTTCGCATCTGCCCTGATCAGGCTTGCGTCGACGGCAAATCCTTCGCGCCCGCCGACGCAACACGGTCTCGAAGAGATGGCGCAACAAATCGCTATCGCGAAAGCGCCCGTGCCGGTTCTTCGAGAACATCAATGATCGGGTACGTCGCCTTCGAGCCCAAGGCCGCAGAACCAGCGGATCCCCAGGTTCAGGTGCACGTCTTCGCACAGCCGACGCTCGGACCGGATCCAAAAGCGGTAGCCTACGATCAGCGTACAGATCATGAGTTTCGGCTCGATCGATGGGCGACCCGTCGAACTATAGAATGGAGCGAGATGGCTTCGGAGATCAGAGATCGACGAAGCGATCGATTGAGCGAAGCAGGTGATCTTCTGGCACATGGCGCTCAAGCGAGAACTCGTAGAAAAAGCGAGTCCTGCATGACTTGCCGATCTCCCATCATCAACTTCACCCCCCTGCCGCAATAACAGGAGTGAATCAGCCGATTCACTCCTGTGCAACAGCAGAGTTTTTCAACACAATCGACCCAAAGCAGACATCAGAGTTGCAGCTCAGTAGCTACTGGTCTGAGCGACAACCGGCGCTTGAGGCGTACACGAGGGAGCGGGCGTCGGATAGAATCCGGCTGTTAGTGGAAACGAGGGCTCTCCTGGCCGTGACCGTGCCTCCGGCCTTGCCTAACTTTGGATGATGATGGCGAGGTCCTCCTTGGAGTGGCGTCGATACTAGCCGCGGCGCCTCACGCGCTCGCGGTTTGCTTCTGCCTGGCGATCGCTCAAACAAAGCCCGAAAGCTCCCGCGCAATCGGGGCTGTGATTACTGTCTTCAGCTTCCCCGCATGTGCGAACTTGCGATACCGACGGCACAGTCGTTCCCGGGCTTTCCAGGCGATGTCGCGGATTGGCTTGGCCAGCTTTTCCTGGCGCAGAAGGAGATCTCGACTGATCCGCGCTGGAAACCGCGAGCTCCATGCTGCCTCAATCAATATGCGCCGCGCCGCGCCATTGCCCGCCTTGGTGATGCCACCCTGGCGTCGCGTGCTTCCACTGGAATGTCCGGAAGGAACGAGACCGAGATAGGCCATGAACTGCCGCGGATTAGTGAAACGGGTGATGTCGCCGAGTTCAGCAACCAGTGTCGCAGCGGCCACCAACGCCAAGCCGCGTAGCGCTTGCTACGCCTCCACGACCGGCGTCCGCGACCAGTCCGACAATGCAGCCTCGATGTGGCCTTCGAGACGGTCCCGCCTCGCCGTTGCCGCGTCGGCGGCCGCGATACAATCTTCCAGTTCGACGTAATGCGCTGCGTGCGCGAACGTTAATCCGGCCAGCCACCGCCGGAGCATCAGCGTCCAACCTGGCCGGTTGTGGTGATGGCCATGGCGCAGCAGGAAGCCGGACAATTGCTGGCGCGCTTGCCGCACCACGCGCACGGCCGCCAGTCGCGCGCGCACCAGATCGCGGATCGCCTCATGGGCTGAGTCTGGAACCCAGACCGACGTCAGTTCGCCCGCTGGGTGCAGCTTGGTCAAGTTAATCGCATCCAGCCGGTCGGTTTTGATCCGATCGCCTGGCTTGCGAAGAATCAAAGAGGGAGCGACCACGACGCATTCGTGTCCGGTTTCGCTCAACTCGCGCTGAATGCCGTAACTACAAGGGCCAGCTTCATAGCAAAATCGTAGGCCGCTTCCGTTGCTCGCCAGCTTTGCCGCAAGCGTCTTCAACGCAGCAGGCCTGTTCGCGATCTTGCTCACGGACTTCCCCTCGCTTGCTCGCCTCGGCAAGCGCCACTGCGATCGTGTCCTTGTGCACATCGAGGCCGACGAAGATGATATGCTGATCAGGACCCGTCTCCGATGCGTGAGGCTCGGCGCCGGTCCTGCCAGCGCAAGCTTCGTAATCGTGCATATTGAGAGACGGGGCGCCCCTGCCTCAGGCGAACATCTGATCTAGCCGGACCCCGTTTATCTCGGGAATCGGTCCAGATACTGGGCTGCGGCATCCACCGAAATGACGTCGGCATATTTCTGATGCAAGTCGAAGAGATTGAGTGCGTGCGTGGCCTCGTGACGGTCGAAGACGCATTCCTCCACGACCTGGACACGATAGCGGTGCGATGCCGCGTCCACGACGGAGGCGCGCACGCAGCCGCTCGTCGCCTCGCCGCAGACGATCAGCGTATCGATCCCATGCAACGTCAGATGGCCGGCAAGCGGGGTGCCCCAGAAGGCGCTGGGCGCGGTCTTCTTCAGCACGATCTCGCCCGGCAACGGCCTCACTTCGTCGATGATTTCGGGCGACCGCCGCTTGCGATCAAGCGCCGCTTCGTCCGTCGCACCCGCCGCCCGTGCGGGACTGTCGCGATGCGCAGAATCGAACCATCCAGCCATCCCCGAATCGGCGAGGATGGTGATGTGGACGATCGGAATACCTGCCTTGCGCGAAGCCGCCAGAATCCGCTGGATGTGCGGCAAAGCAGTCCAGCCCGCCATACCGCAACTCGAAGGCCAGGTCTTGATCGCATCGAGCAGGGGTTCGGGCTTGTCGCCGAAGACCGCACGATAAAGATCAACGAGCAGCAGGGCGGGCCTGCCTCCAGCGCCGACCCTTTTGTCCGGCGAGCGCGCCAGATGGTCCTTGTCGGATTGCGTGAGGTAGGTATCCCAAATTCTAGCCGTCATCATGCCTCGCCATTCTGCCTTTGACTTGCGCTAGCCGTCACCATGATCGGGCCATGGCATTTTGCAAAGAGCAAGACGTTCTTTTTTTGGATTTAATCCCAATCCGTTGACAAGCCATGCCCTCAAGGCCATTCTTGTGGCCATAAAAAATCCGCCCAGATCAAAATGAAAGCGGGAATATGCGGAGGAGAATTTGGGACCCGTTCCTGACGGAACGCGACCGGCAGGTCTTTGAGGCGTCGGGTTATGGCGCTCTGGCCGGCTACGGCGAGCGCCCCGCGCTAGTCATCATCGACGTCAACTACGCCTTCTGCGGCGAAAAGCCCGAGCCCATACTTTCGGCGATCAAGGCATGGCGGACGTCCTGCGGCGAGGACGCCTGGACGGCACTCGAGCAGATCCAGCCGCTGATCGCCGCCGCCCGCGCGAAGCGCCTGCCGGTCATCTACACGACAGGCGAATTTAGAAGCGACGGTTGGGACGCAGGATCCTGGCGATGGAAAAGCTCGCGCCGCTCCGAGGATGGAGAACGTCCGCGCAATGTCGACGGCAATGAGATCATGCCCTCGATTGCGCCGCAGAAAAGCGATCTGGTCATCCGCAAGCAGAAACCCTCCGCTTTTTTCGGGACGAACCTCACCGCCTACTTGAACCTGCTCCAGTGCGACAGCCTGATCGTAGCCGGCACGACCACATCGGGATGCGTGCGCGCGACTGTGCTCGACGCGTTCAATCTCAATTATCGAGTCGCGGTTGTCGAAGAGGCCTGTTTCGACAGGTCACAGGCGAGCCACGCGATCAATCTCGCGGACATGCATGCAAAATACGCGGATGTCGTCGCGCTGACGAATGCGCTCGAATTCATCGGGGCACTGCCTGAAGGGCTGTTTCGTCTGCCGGGCGACTGAACTGGACACAGGCTGGAGCGTACATATGCGGATCAAACTTGCGGCGGCTCTCATCCTTGCAGCACTTGTCCCCGGAGGAACTGTGAAAGCCGCCGACGCGGACAGCTTTTTCGCAGGCAAGACCATCCGCATTCTCGTCGGCTACCCGCCGGGCAGCACGTTCGACAATTACGCGCGCCTCGCGACGCGACACATCGGCCGGCACATTCCCGGCAATCCAACTGTCATCGTGCAGAATATGCCGGGTGCCGGTGGCCTTACCGCCACGTCCAACGCCGCGAATGTCGCCGCGCCTGACGGACTGACGCTCGCACTCATCAACCCGGTGAATGCGATGGAGCCGATCCTCAATCCGGATGTTGCAAAGTTCGATGCGCGCCGGTTCAAATGGATCGGCAGCATGAACAGCGAAGTTGGAACCTGCGGCTTTTGGAATGACAAAATCCGCAGCCTCGACGATCTGAAGTCGACAACCGCGACACTGGGCGCCACAGGCCCCTCATCCGGCTCAACACTCGACGCCAAGGCGATCCAAGGAATTTTAGGGCTGAATTTTAAAATGGTACTCGGCTATCCGGGCCTCAACGACGTGCGGCTCGCCGCCGAAAACAAGGAAGTCGATGGCTTCTGCGGTCTACAGGTCTCCGCCATCA
>JAQGKN010000351.1 GCA_028290085.1 Hyphomicrobiales bacterium | reverse complement strand
AGCGACTGCTCGATCGTGTCGCGCGCGAGTTGAAAATCGATCGCGCCGAAGTGCGCAGCCGCAATCTCGTCAGCGGCGCGCAGATTCCCTACAAGACGCCCCTGAAAACGCGGGGAGGCATGCAGGTCGTGCTCGACAGTGGCGATTATCCGGCCTGTCAGGCAGCGGCGCTCGAGCGTTCGGGCTGGAATGACTTCCGCGCGCGGCAGAGGGCGGCACGCGAAAAGGGTCGCTATATCGGACTCGGCCTCGCCAACTACGTCGAAGGCACGGGACGCGGCCCGTTCGAGCCTGTCAGCGTGCGTGTGGCCGAAAACGGTCGTATTCATGTGGCTTCCGGCGCTGCGGCCATGGGGCAGAGCACGAAGACGATGCTGGCTCAGGTCGTCGCCGAGCAGCTTGGTTTCGACATGTCGAACATCACCGTCGTCGCAGGTGACACGGGAGCCATTGAACTCGGCATGGGCGGTTTCAACAGCCGCCAGGCCGTGATGGCGGGTTCGTCCGCACATGCGGCTGCGCTGAAGGTGCGCCAGAAGGCGCTGCTTGTTGCGAGCCACATGCTGCAGGTCGGCGAGCAGGCGCTCGAAATCGAGGGCCGCTTCATCAAGCTGAAAGGCGAGGGCGGCCCGCAGGTCGAACTTTCCGAAGTCGCGCGTGCCGTGGCGGGCCTGCCGGGCTATTACATCCCCGGCAACGTCGAGCCGGGCCTGCAAGCGACCGAGCATGTCATCATCAACGATATGACTTATGCCAACGGCACGTGCGTCGTGGAAGTCGAGGTCGATGTCGAGACCGGCCATGTCGGTGTGTCGCGCGTAGTTTTCGCCCATGATTGCGGGCGTGTGCTGCATCCCAAAATCGTCGAGGGGCAGATCATCGGCGGCATCGCGCATGGCCTGGGCAATGCGCTGCTCGAATGGATGGGCTTCGACGAAAATGCGCAGCCTGTATCGACCACGCTGGCCGAATATCTGCTCATGAGCTCGACTGAAATGCCGCCGCCAATCGAGATCATCCACCTTCAGTCGCCCTCGCCTCTGAACGAGCTCGGCATCAAGGGCGTCGGGGAATCCGGCGTCATTCCGATGACGGCCGCAGTGGCATCAGCCGTCGAGGATGCGCTGGCGTCCTTCGGCGTTTCGATCACCAAAGTGCCTCTTACACCGCCAGAACTCATCGCCCTCATCCATGCGGGAACGCAGGTGCCGGAATGAGTTTGTTCTTTCAACCCACTACCCGATCGGATCGCCCATGATCGACCGCATCACTATCCGCAAGCCCGATGACTGGCACTTGCACGTGCGCGACAACGACATGATGCGTGCGTGCCTGCCCTATACGGCACGCAATTTCGGACGCGCGATCTTCATGCCCAACCTGCTGCCGCCCGTGCGCACGATGGCCGAAGGCATTGCCTATCGCGAACGTGCGATGGCTGCACTTCCTGAAGGCTCGACCTTCCAGCCGCTGATCACCTGCTATTTGACGGACGACACCGATCCTGACGATGTCGAGCGCGGCTTCAAGGAAGGCGTGTTCACCGGCGTCAAACTGTACCCCGCCAATGCGACGACGAATTCGGCGGCGGGCGTGACGGATTTCGCCAAGATCGAGCGCGTGCTCGCCCGCATGGAAAAGCTCGGCATGCGCTTCCTTATCCATGGTGAGGAGGTCGATCCGGCTATCGACGTCTTCGACCGCGAGGCCGTGTTCATCGAGCGTCGTCTCATTCCGATGACGAAGAACTTTCCGGGATTGAAGATCATCCTGGAGCATCTGTCGTCGAAGATCGGTGTCGAATATATTCGCTCCGCTGCGCCGCAGGTGGGCGCGTCGATCACGCCTTACCACCTACAGCTCAATCGCACAGACTGGCTCGGCTGGGGCAACAAGCCCTACATGTATTGCATGCCCGTCATCAAGACCGAGCCTGACCGCCTCGCGCTGCGCGATGCTGCAACCTCGGGCGACGCGTGCTTCTTCCTCGGTACGGATTCGGCGCCGCATTCTGTGGCAAAGAAACTTGCTGTCGTTGGCGCCGCCGGATTATTCAACGCGCCCGTCGCCATCGAGACCTATGCGCAGGTGTTCGACGAGGAAGGGGCGCTCGACAAGCTCGAAGCCTTTGCGTCGCTCAACGGGCCCCGTCATTACGGCCTGCCGCCTAACGAAGAGACGATCACGCTCGAGCGTCAGAACTGGGTCGCGCCTGAAGAGATGAAGGTTGAAGGTCCCGAAGAACGCGCGCTTATTTATCGCGGCGGGGAAGTCATTCCCTGGCGCGTCGTGTCCTGACGGGACGATGCCGATGACACTCGACACACCCCTTCACCAGCTTGGTCTCGCGGAAGCCGCGCGGCTCATCGCGTCGGGAAAGATCACGTCGGAGGCTCTGGTAAGCGCCTGTCTCGCGCGGATCGCCGAGCGCGAGACAGTCGTGCAGGCGTGGTCGTCGATCGATCCGGACTATGCGCTCGCGCAGGCTCGGGGATGCGATACCGGTCCGTCCCGCGGGCCTTTGCATGGCGTCCCGATCGGCGTGAAGGATGTGCTCGACACCTACGATATGCCCACAGAAATGGGCTCGCCCATCTACAAGGGCCTACGCCCCGCATGGGACGCGTCCTGCGTGGCGCTGGCGCGCGCGGCCGGTGCCGTCATTCTCGGCAAGACGGTGACATGTGAGTTCGCCGGCATGGCACCTGGCGCGACGACCAACCCGCACGATGCATCACGCACACCGGGCGGATCGTCGAGTGGTTCGGGCGCTGCTGTCGCAGACTTCATGGTGCCTCTGGCCTTTGGAACCCAGACAGGCGGTTCTGTACTGCGCCCCGCAGCATTCTGCGGCGTCATGGGGTACAAGCCGACCTTCGGGACCTTCAATCGCGCGGGTGTAAAGTTTGCTGCGGAGAGCCTCGACACGATTGGCTTGATCGCGCGGGATCTCGAAGATCTCGCGCTGATGCGCGCAGTTCTCACCAATTCCGAGGCGGTGGCGCCCGCGATGCCGCAAGCACAACTGCGCATCGGCGTGTG
Organism: Hyphomicrobiales bacterium; assembly: GCA_028290085.1. Taxonomy (GTDB): domain Bacteria; phylum Pseudomonadota; class Alphaproteobacteria; order Rhizobiales; family Beijerinckiaceae; genus Terripilifer. The sequence continues at coordinate 2,520 of JAQGKN010000351.1, read as the reverse complement.
CCAGACCTATTTGTGGCACAAGGCCGAACCGGGCGCGCGCGCTGCGCTGGAACGTGCCGCATCCGCCGCACGAGAGGCAGGAGCACATGTCGAAGATTTCGTTCTGCCACCGCCATTTTCGGAACTGACGGCGACGCGCGAAATCCTCAACAATGTCGAGCGCGCGCGATCTCTCGCCTATGAATGGACGCATCATCGCAGTGCTATCAGTCCTGCCTTGACGCGGTCCATCGAGCTTGGCCTCGCCACGACCGACCAGCAATATCGTGCCGCGTTGCGGGTCGCCGAGTGGTGCCGGCTGGAGCTGGATACTTTGTTCGGTGCGTTCGATGTGTTGCTCACGCCTTCAGCGAATGGCGAAGCGCCGGAAGGTATCGCTTATGCGGGCGACCCGAGTTTCCAGGGACTTTGGACGTTGCTGCATGTTCCCACGATTTCCTTGCCAGCCGGCAGGGGACCCAATCGCATGCCGGTTGGCGTGCAGATGATCGCGCCGCGCTATGGCGATCACAAATTACTCGACGCCGCTCATTGGCTTATCGCACGCGCAGGCGTGCACGGGCTGATGGAGTGAGATGGAGATGAACGCGTGCTGATTTCCAATACGTTTGAAATTCCTCTGCCGCCGGATGAAGCATGGCCTGTTCTCATGGACGTGCCGCGCATTGCACCCTGCTTGCCCGGTGCCGAGCTTCTCGAAGCGCTGCCCGACAACGCCTATCGCGGCAAGGTCTCCGTGCGGCTCGGACCGGTAGCTCTCTCGTTCACCGGAACGGCGAAGTTCGAAGAGATCGACAACGTCGCGCACAAGGCGCGGCTGAAGGCGCTGGGTGCCGACCAGAAAGGGCGCGGAAATGCCAGCGCCATGGTGACCTTTTCGCTTCAGCCAATCGCTACAGGCACGAAAGTTGTTGTCGATACTGATCTCACGCTGACGGGTGCCGTTGCACAATATGGGCGCGGTGCCGGCATGTTGCAGGACGTGGCACAACAATTGATTGGCCAGTTCGCACGCGCGTTGCAGGACATGTTGAACGCGCAGCGGAAAGCAGTGCCAGTCGCTGCCGGCGTTGAAGATGCGCCGTCGATTGTCGCCGCGTCGCCGGCGCCCTCTGCGCCGCCGTCTTATGCGCCGAAACCGATCGGTGGGTTCTCGCTGATCCTGCGTGTGTTGTGGAATTCTGTAGTTCGCGCCTTCAAGCGAAACTGAACGAGCCGCGCATCTGGCGCGGAGTGAATGGGCTGTGTGCTCCGTAATTGAAAGTCGAGCAGGTTCATGTTCAATACTATGCTGACGACCCTGAGCGCGACGCAGATGCGTGCCTTCTACGAGGCCGGTTACTGGCGTGACGATACGATCTACTCTATGGCGCGCAGTTGGGCCGTACGTACGCCAGATAGCTTTGCCTTGCGCGATCGCCATCGTCGTCTCACCTATCGCGCGCTGGTTGAGGCGGCAGACCGTCTTGCCGCGCATCTTCATGCGAGCGGGATCAAGAGCGGACAGCGGGTCGCTGTGTGGCTGCCGAGCCGCTTCGAAATCGCAGTGACTTTGCTCGCCTGTTCGCGCAACGGCTATGTGTGTTGCCCCTCGCTCCATCGCGACCATACTGTTGGTGACATCGAGGAATTGCTGACGCGCATGCGGGCATCGGCCTTGATCGCGGAAACGGGCTATGGCGCTGACACCAACCGCCACGATATCTTCGAGCGTGCAAAGAACGTGTCTGGTCTCGATCTGGTGATCCGGCTTGAGCCACTTTCGGAAGCTGATCGTGAGCGGCCTCTGTTCGCCGATATCGCTGCGAAGCCTGAGGGTAACGCGGGTCTCGCGTCGGACGCGAACACCATTGTTTACCTCGCCTTCACATCGGGCACGACAGGCCAGCCGAAAGGCGTGATGCACAGCGACAATACGCTGCTCGCCAATGCGCGGGCAATTTCGCACGACTGGTCGATCACTGACTCATCCGTGATTTATTCCATGAGTCCGCTGAGCCATAATCTCGGGCTTGGCGCTCTGGTCATGACATTCGCGCGCGGTGCCGAGTTTGTCGTGCACGACCTTCCGCGGGGAAAATCACTTGTCGACCGCATTGTCGAAACAGGTGCGACCTTCGCCATCGGCGTGCCGACGCATGCCATCGACCTGCTCGCCGAATTGCGCGAACGCGGTTTGAAAGCTTTGGGTTCGGTGAAAGGTTTCCGCATTTCCGGAGCTGCGGTGCCACCGACTGTCGCAGCCGACCTGATGGATCGCGGTGTCGTGCCGCAGAGCGGCTACGGCATGACGGAGGCGGGATCGCATCATTATACTCTGCCCGACGATCCGGCGCAGCTCATCATCGAATCGTCGGGACGGGCCTGCGCGGGATATGAGGTAAAGATTTGGTCGCGCGAGGACGAGGATCGCGAGGTCGCGCCCGGCGAAGTCGGGCAGATCGGCGGTCGCGGCGCCAGCCTGATGCTAGGATATTTCGACGACCAGTTCGCCACTGAGACATCGTTCAATGCGACGGG
>JAQGKN010000337.1 GCA_028290085.1 Hyphomicrobiales bacterium | reverse complement strand
TGTAAGGCGTTGGGGTCGAGGTGTCGTTTAAAACGACGTTCGTAGACTGCTGATATCCTGAGTTGCTCAGGATGTCTAAGCTCGCGGACGTTGATCGTTGATCGTTGCTTGTGGAAGGTGGCACGGCGTGGCTGGGACGAATCTCGTGAACAATCCGAGCGTGATGCAGATTTCGCCGATGAATTGCGCGAACTAATATTGATCTCGATTTGGAAGGCAATCGGGAAACCCAGTTTACGCGGAGTTCGGGAGCCGTCGCGCGAAAGTCAGCTGATCTAGATCAACGACGACTACTGGTGCGCAACGCTATCTTGCAGAGTGACTGTGGGTGGCGCCGTCCGAAGTCGCGAGCCAATGGTTGTTTATCGTTGATTCGATAAGGAGATTCCAAGATTTCAGTAGGGACCATTATTATCATCATCTTGGTAATCGCGTTGTTGGGCGGCTTTAGCGAAATTGGCGGCGGCCCGTTTTATGGGACAGGCTACTACGGGGGCGGTGGCCTCGGCCTTGTCCTTGTTATTCTGGTGATCTTGCTTCTCCTTGGCAGGATTTGACCCAACGAAGATCATTATGGTCTTTTCACCCGGAGACCGTCTCCCAAGGATGATTGTGTGGGATAGGCTTTGGTCCGTGGCTTCCTTCCATGGCCAAGGCCCGATCCAGCAATGCCTGAATATGATGGCCGCCGATTCCGTGCTGAAGCCGATACCGCCCCCGACAAAAGAGCGTTTATCCGGACCTCAGTTTTGCTGCAGCGGCTGCACGATGATGCGCCCACGGACCACTTCACCCTAAGCTGGCTAATGGGAAGCCTGCGCAAGCGCTCCATGCTTCGTTCCTCGGCACCCGCCAGCCCTTCTGGTCCGCCCCCTGAAATCGCAAATCCAGGCCCTCGATCGCACGCCGCCGGGATTGCGGGCGACCGCTGGATCGTCGTGATCGGTCGCCAGACCTGGAGATGATTTTGTTGAGCAGTAGCGGAGTGCATGCTCCGCCGGTTCCCTTGCTTCTCGGCGCGTCGAAATATCTTGCCGGTGATATGTTTTTCGGGTTGCCGGAGCGTTTGAAGGTGCGAATGCGGTGCGGTTGCAGTCGGTGCCCCTCCCACAGGTGCGGAACGGCGCGAAGCGAAATTCCGAATGCCCTGGCCATCGCTCGGCCAGTCCAGTGAATGGCTGAACATTTTGAGGTAAAGGGTGAGTTCAACCCGATGCCCAGCTCCGTTACTAGAGCTAGTCATTTTGCAGAGCTTTTTCAGAGTGCGGCAGGGGCTTGAAGTCTGTAACGTTTGGGGTAGGGGTGCGGTTTGAAACGACTGTATTATGGCCGGCGGATCCTGAGTTGCTTAGGATACGAGGCTTCTAAGGCGCTTGAATTTGCCGCGCACGTTCTGACGTCTTATGTAGGTGCAGAACGCGGCTGCGATCGTTTCCCCTTGGATGACGTTGTGCGTCAGGGGGACTGCATGCGGGTGTAATCTGATCCTGGGTAAGTTACTGTCTCGCTATCTACTTTGTCCTTGAGGACTTCCAATCTGTGCGGGGCAATCATGGACGTGAAGAAACTCTCTTATTTCTCTGACTTCGCCGCCTGTCCCATAGCAGCCTTAGGGGTCCTGTTCGTGACCCTGCACGCCTCGGCGCCGATCCATCTCCCGGTTTTCGTCGCCGCAAGTCTGGCGGGCCTCATCGCCTGGACTCTTGTGGAATATTTAATGCACCGGTTCGTGTACCATCGCGCTCCTATCATCCGCGACATGCACGAGGTTCACCATCACCAACCTCTCTCCTACGAAGGTACACCGCCCTTGCTTAGTGCCATCCTAATTGGCCTTTTCATTTATGCGCCGTTGTTGCCGTTTGGTTCGAATGTTGCCGGCGGAGCGGCCGTCGGCATGCTGATCGGCTACGTGACCTATATGGGCGTCCATCACGCATTACATCACCTCTCACCACTGCCCGGTAGCTTTCTCTACGCCTTGTGGAAAGGGCATGCGCGGCATCATTACGCCCGTAAGGAAGGCAATTACGGGGTCACTTCGGATATTTGGGATCGAGTGTTTCGTACCACTCTCGATCAGCACGTTCCTGGCTCTGAAGCTTAGCGGAACGCACCGCTACTTGAAAAACTGACGGGTTCTTCGGATTGGTCGTTCGCTGACTTGGCGTGGTCGTATCAGTCTCGTTCTCTAAATTTTATTTGCAAAGCTGAAACTCTAACCTTCGCCGCGCGCTCAACGCGGACCACGCATTCTGCAGGAATGTCGAAAGCGGCCGGGGCAAGGCATCCCGCAGTCGGCCGGGTCGGCGTCCCTCGTGTCAAAGATGCGAGCACGTAGGTGGTGTCGGCACAAAGGATCTCCGGTCATGCCCAAGCATGCGACAACACGCGATACCGATCCATCCGTGCACAGCCCAACAGACTTGCCGAGTAATGCGGTCGGCACGATCGCGGACGCGCTAAATCGCATAGTTGCGGATAGCTTTGCGTTGTACGTGAAGACTAAAAATTTTCATTGGCATATGAGCGGTCCACATTTTCGTGATTATCATCTGATGTTAGACGAACAATCTGATCAGATCTTTGCCGTCACAGACCCGCTCGCCGAGCGTGTCCGGAAGCTTGGCGCGAAGACGCTGCGTTCGATCGAGCATATTGCTAAACTCGCGAATATCGTGGGCAATGATTCTGAGTTCGTCCGGCCCTGGGACATGCTGCGTGAGCTGGCGCAGGACAACAAGATGCTTGCCGCCAATATGCGTAAGGCACACGAACTTTGTGACGAACACAAGGACGTGGCAACCGCGAGCCTCCTCGAAGTTTATATCGATGAGTGCGAGCGACGGACCTGGTTCCTGTTCGAAGCCACCCACAGCGTCGACCCGACGGGCCATTAAATCGGCGGCCACGCTAGGCGGCCCTGCCGTTGTCTTGACTTGCAACTTGGGTTGGCGCCCGGCAGTACGGGCGCGCATTCAAGCCGAATTGTACTGCAGCGTGTTGTTCATACGCTAGTTTGGGCATGCCTCCGATCAGCCGGTGCGATCGATCGGACCGCGCTCGCGAGGGTTTGCCATGAAACTCAAGTCTCTCTCCGCAACGGCCATTTGCGTTGCATATCTCTGGTCGGCCAGCGTGCTTGCACAGGGGCGACCGGACACGTTGCGCATGTCATGTGGAACCGCGGCGGCCCTGGTCAAGCGCTCCGGCGCCATCGTGCTTGGCACCGGCCCAGACATCTTTGACCGCTATGTATCCAGCCACGCCTACTGCGATAGTGACCAGGGAGACGGTTCCGCGTTGGCTTGCGACCCGCGACGTTCCCCAATGCTTCGTGGGCTATGGCTGCAAACGGACGACGTATTGATCATGGGCTTTTGGACCGCTCACTTGATCCCGCTTGCGGTGGTCGTTCGGATGGCGTCACGCGCCGCGCTCGCCCGTCGTCGACAACGGCTGACCGATGTCGTTCACGGTGCTTCGCTCGTCCTTCATGTGATGCATTTTCCCGAACGATAATTACGCGAAGCCTGAAAGGTTGATGCGACTATGGCGGAACTCGACGAGCAGGAGCGCTTGCCCGCATTTTGCATGCTCTGCGTTATTCCTGGGCTTTCTCTACGTCAATCTGGTGCCGGGCGCGCTGATGATCGGCATGCTGTGGTTCTCATTGGACAGTTCGCCAAAGAAGCTCAAGATGCTGCGTGAGGGCGACTGGCCGGGCATTATTGCCATGGCGATCATTTGAGTGCGCTAGACCGTACTACGAACGTTCTATTTTCTAGGAGCGGCACTCATCGTTGCTCTCCTCGCCGCACTGATGCTCAAGCGGCCTGCCCATCTCGAGGTCGGCGGTGCCCACTAGATTAAACTGCGATACTTCGCCTCCTCATCGAGGCGCCGGCGCCTTAACGACGTTAAATAATCGCGCATCTTGTTAAGCAGCAGGAATCTCGTGGCGAGCGTCAGCGATTGAGCAAGCAACAAGAATCCGAGGATAGCGATGTCGAGAGGACGGCGCGCGCGCTTCAAGCGCCTGATGCAGACGCGGTGAGAAAGAGGGGGAGCCTTGCTGCTCTCCCTCTTTGCATCAGGCAAACCGGTACTTGCTAGTTGAAGCGATAGTTGACACCGACGCGCACCGTCTGAAACGCAGCGTCCATTCTATTGGAAGCGCTGACGGTGCGGTTGCCGTCACCGTCGCTGTTCCGGAACGCAGGAGCAGTCAAGTTGACCGTTGTCGATCCAAGATTGACGTAAAGATACTCGGCCTTGAACGACCAGTTCGGCATGCTCACCGGCGCCCATTCCAAGCCCGCGCCGAGAACCCAACCAATCTGGGTCTTTGTGGAAGATGCGGTACCCGTGGAATTCGTCCCCGAAAAATTATAGGGCGGAAGAGGATTGGGAAGGAATCCGCTTACGTAGGTGAAGTTCTGCTTCACTTGGCCGTAGGCTAGGCCGCCAGTGCCATAGACCAACAGCGATTGGTCGAACGAAGTGACGCCGAGGCGACCGCGTAGCGTACCCCACCCATTGATCTTCTGTGTTGCACGGGCAGTGCCGCTCAATGGCCAATAAAGGGGATCTGGAAGCCCCGGAAGTGCCGGAGACAGTGTGATTTCCGTTGTTTGCGAGCCGCCACCATCACCGGAGAGCCCGCTAAATTGAAAGTCGGTTTCAACGCCGGCTACAAAGTCCTTACTTAGCTGTCTGTTATAGCCGAACTGAATGCCACCAAGTACACCTTTGAGATCGTTAGACGAATTCCACGCCGGACCGCCAACGCCGAAAAGATAAAAGTCGGCGGGACCGGCGGGATTGTTGTTCGCGTTTGCGGTCTGGCCGCCATTATCGCGGCCACCTGCACCGAACCCGTAGCCGACGTTGACACCGCCGTATAGGCCGGTCCAATCACGCGCAGCCACCGGAGCCAGGATCGGAGACTTGTAGGAAGTCCCGATATCCGCCGCGTTCGCGGTTGAAAGCAAGAGACCGCTGAAAAGCAGTGCGATAGTACATTTTTTCATCGTACAACCCCCAAATGTAGCTGTGGTTTTTATTTCACTGCAGGAACCATCGAGTTGACTGCGCAAATGAAGGCATTTGCAGATTTGTTAGTAGTTCAGGACTTAATCGTATATTCCACGATCAAGAGACTGCCGAATCCAAATGTAAATGGCAATCGCTGCCCTTTGGACTCCACGCCCGCGTATAGCCTTATGAATATCCTGTGTAATAAATACAACATTGTCCAATGTGCAGATGAAGGTGCAATGAGCGACGCTTAGGCCTCGTTCGCATTTGCAACATTTAGTGCTGGTTTGAACTAATTGCGGTTCGCATCGTCCACATTTGGCGCTCCGCTGTCTCACCCCGACTGCCTTCGCGCCTGACAACCCATACAGTCGCTCCCGAAGTCAGCGGCCGCGCGCTGCGGAAGGGGCGGGATCATTCAAGTTGGGCAAGCGCGCGTTTTGCCGGGGTGTTGTCCGACGCGGTGCTCCCGCTCATCGTAAGAGCGGGCGAGCCGAGCAAAACTAGGCTGTCGCCGTGACCACGATCCCCTGGATCTTTGCGCTCACTTCGTTGCTTCCATGTCGTTTGGCAATAGCCGTTGCCACATGGTCCATTGCTGCCTGTAGTTCGTCTACTCCTCGAGCTTCGATCTCGTTGCGCAGCGGCGTCCCTTGACAATAAGCGAGCGCAGCGTCGTGAGGAGACGGAGCACGGCTTTGTTTAGCGATGATCTCTATCGTGATTTCAGTAAAGCCAGCACGTTCGAGCTCGTCATGTATCAATGAAGCATCATGGTAGGCATGCGGTGTCCGCGCCAAGAAGCGCGGTGGATTGTCTGGAAACCACTCGGCGAGAGCGTTCGTGACCTCATTTGCAAATATGTTTTCCTCGATGCGATCCCAAACGTTGAACACGAAGTGCCCCCCGGGCCTGAGGACTCGCTTTGCCTCTCTGTAACCCAATACTCGGTCGGGAAAAAACATCACGCCAAACTGGCAGCAAACGACATCGAAGGAGGCGTCATCAAACGGCAAGGAGAGAGCATCCGCCTGCCGCCATGTGATCCGCGAATCCGAACCTTGGCGCTCCGCAGCATGATCGAGCATCGGCTGATTGAGATCAGTCACGACATAGCGGGCATCTGCTGCCAGCCTGCGCGCGAGCGCGCGCGTAACTACACCAGTTCCGGCTGCGGTTTCCAGAACAGCGGTCGGCGCAAGGGCGGCTACCCGTTGGGCGACATCTTCTGCAAATGCCTCGAAAATAAACGGCACGAGGTAGCTATCGTAAATCCTCGGAATGGAGCCGGCGAAGACCTTGTCGTAATCAGCCATTGCTGTGTTCCCCGAGCTGTGACTTGAGCGGATTGCGGGGTAGCACGAACATGTTATGGAAATCGAAGAAATCTTGCCATTGCAATTTTTCCGGTAGAGCTAGCTCTGGGTAAACTGCCCGCGCCCGGAGGCTGTAAAGTTTGGGTTAGGGAAACCGGTTATGCATTCAGCGCTGCTCTCGGCACGTCTCGAACCTTGCTGGCCGGATCAATGTTAAGATCAAACAACGTTGCTACTCCGTACTCGGACATCCAATTTCCGTACATTGAAGCTCGCATCTGTGATCCTGAGGGAAATCATCTCCTGAGGAGAGTATCTTCAAGCGAATTGGGCTTGGCAACAACGCGAGTGTTGCCGCATAATGTCCGCTTGTAAGTCGTTAGTTATAACGCGGGATCGCGAGTCCGAGGAATCGTTTATGGTTTCCGATGACGATTTGTGATCTTGCCGACGCGCTTAGCCCCGAAGTCAAAGCGTCGGCACGAGTCTGCATCATTGGCGCAGGC
>JAQGKN010000331.1 GCA_028290085.1 Hyphomicrobiales bacterium | reverse complement strand
AATCGGCGTATTGACGCAGCCGAATTGTTCAGCTGGCTCACGTCCAGCTGTGACCAGCCTCGTGCGTGTTCTCAAGGCCTTGCGTGTTTCGTCGCTCAGTTTGGCCATTGTTGCCCCTGTGGAGGGGCCGTGCCCTCTCTTGACCGTGGTATGAAAGTCGCTTGTGATACGTTGCCTTTATGGCCGATGCTGAATTCAACAGGGTCAGCTGGTCCGGCCAGGATCGAGTGACTGACATATTTTTCGGGCGCAAGCCAGATTTGGAGTTGAACCGGATGAAACGTTTTGTTGCCACACTCGTGGCCACGGCGGCTCTGGGAGCCCTTGCATTCCCGGCTCTCGCCCAATCGGGGTCCAAGACGCTCGAACAGGTCAAGCAGAAGGGCTTCCTGACCTGCGGCACGAATACCGGCCTCGCTGGTTTCGGTCTCCCCGACGACAAGGGTAACTGGACGGGGCTCGACGTCGATCTCTGCCGCGGAGTCGCTGCTGCGATCTTTGGAGATCCGTCAAAGGTGAAGTTCATCCCTCTCTCGGCCAAGGATCGCTTCACTGCGCTCCAATCCGGCGAGATCGACGTCCTCTCGCGCAACGGCACCTGGACGCAATCGCGCGAGGCGGAACTCGGCCTTCTCTGGGCGGGCGTGAATTATTACGACGGCCAGGGCTTCATGGTGCGCAAGAAGCTCAACATCGCGTCCGCGCTCGAACTGTCTGGCGCCTCCATCTGCGTGCAGCAGGGCACGACCACCGAGCTGAATATGGCGGACTTTTTCCGCACCAATTCGATGAAATACGAAGGGGTCGCCTTCGCCGATATCAACGAGGCCGTGAAAGCCTATGATTCCGGCCGCTGCGATGCCTACACGACCGACGCCTCGGGCCTTTATGCTTCGCGCCTCAAGCTGGTCAATCCGGACGAGCACGTCGTGCTGCCGGAGATCATCTCGAAGGAGCCGCTCGGGCCGGCCGTTCGCCAGGGCGACGACCAATGGTTTAATCTGGTGCGGTGGACCCACTTCGCCATGATCAATGCCGAGGAACTCGGCGTGACCAAGGCCAATGTCGACGAACAGCTGAAATCCACCAATCCGGAAGTGAAGCGCTTCCTCGGCGTCGAGGGTGATTTCGGCAAGGGCCTCGGCCTCTCGAAGGCCTGGGCCTACCAGATCGTCAAAGCCGTCGGAAATTACGGCGAGGTGTTCGACCGCAATGTGGGCGCCAATTCGTCGCTCAAGATCAAGCGGGGCCTCAACAACCTCTGGTCCAAGGGCGGCATTCAATACGCACCGCCCGTGCGCTGACATTCGGAGCGGCGGGGTTCGCGCCCCGCCGGCATCATCCGGCATGAAACGTGCGTAAGTGGACTGGAATGCGGCGGCGCCGCGGGGGCATTTCCATGACCGATGCACAGGCGAGTGCGAAGCCATCCATATCGCCTCTCTACGATCCGCGCGTGCGCGCCTTCGTCTATCAGGCCGCACTTCTGCTGGTTCTGGGCTTTCTCGTCTACGAGGCCGTCGTCAATGCCAGCATGAACATGCGTGCGCGCGGCATTCCAACGGACTTTTCCTTCTGGAACCGCGTCTCGGGCTTCGACGTCAACCAGACTCTGATCGACTATTCGGCGGTCTCGACTTACGGCAAGGCCTTCTGGGTCGGCCTGCTCAACACTTTGCTGGTAGGCGCCATCGGCGTCGTGCTGACGACCTTCGTCGGCTTTGCTGTCGGCATCGCGCGCCTGTCGCCGAATTTCGTCGTCGCCAAACTCGCGACCTTCTATGTCGAGATCCTGCGCAACACACCGCTGCTGCTGCAATTGCTGTTCTGGTACAATGCGGTGCTGAAGCCGCTGCCCAATCCGCGTGACTCGATATCGCTGGGCGCCGGCATTTTCGTCAACAATCGCGGCCTGATTTTGCCCGATCCGCAATGGGGGCCGGGCGCCGACTGGGTGATGTGGTCGCTGGTCATCGGTTGCGGACTGGCCCTGGTGTTTCGCGCCGTTGCGCGCAAGAGACAGGCTGACACCGGGCAAATCCTGCCGGTAGGGCTTGTCTCGCTGCTCCTGATCGTCGGCCTGCCGCTGATCGTGTTTTTCGCCATGGGGCGTCCGCTGGGCTTCGAAATCCCCGTTTTACGCGGGTTCAATTTCGCCGGCGGCGTGCGTGTTCTGCCCGAATTCGTGGCGCTGTTGCTGGGGCTGGTGCTCTATACGGCTGCCTTCATTGCGGAGATCGTGCGCGCGGGCATTCTGTCGGTGTCCAAGGGGCAGACCGAGGCAGCTTACGCGCTCGGGCTGACGCACGGACAGACGCTGAAACTGGTCGTCATTCCCCAGGCGATGCGTGTCATCATCCCGCCACTGACCAACCAATATCTGAACCTCATCAAGAATTCCTCGCTCGCCGTCTTCATCGGCTATCCCGATCTCGTTCAGGTCTTCGCGGGCACGGTGCTCAACCAGACGGGCGCGGCCGTGCAGGTCATTGCCATCACCATGGCGGTCTATCTGGTGATCTCCCTCGTGACGTCGTTCTTCATGAACATTTACAACAGGCGGAAGGCTCTGGTGGAGCGCTGATGACCGACGAAACAGTCTCCTTCCATCCTGCCTACCTCCGAGGCGAGGCCGCGCTGGCGCAGCCCGCGCCGATCACCACGAGCGGTCCCGTGGCATGGGTGCGCACGCGCCTGCGGTCCGGCTGGCTGTCGGGTATTCTATCGCTGCTTTTCATCCTGCTGCTCGTCTGGGTGATCCCGGATCTCTTCCGCTTCTTCTTCCTCGATGCGGTCTGGTCAGCGCCCGACGGCAGTGCGTGCCGCGCCCCGGGTACTGGCGCTTGCTGGGCCTTCATCGAGCGCAAGATCGACTTCTTTCGCTATGGGTCCTATCCCTCCGAGGCGCATTGGCGCGTCGATCTGGTGCTCATCATCGGCGCGGTTCTCGCCGCTCGCTTGCTTTGGCCCGCAGGCCGGAAAGGGATGGCGGGACTGCTCGCCTTCCTTCTGGGCGTCCCGCTGCTGATGTTCCTGCTCATTCCCGGCCCGGCCGCGGTGATGCGTGAGCCTGCAACCGAGCTCACGATCTTTGCGATCGGCGTTGGGCTCGCCGCGCTGCTCGAAGCCACGGCACTGTCGACGGGGCTCGTGTCGCTCCTGTTCTTCGCGGTCTATCCCATCTTTGTCGTCACTCTGCTGCACGGCTCAGTGACACTGGGCTTGTCCATCATCGACACCAATCTCTGGGGTGGCATTTTCGTCAGCCTGCTGGTGGCTACCATCGGCATCGTGGTGTCGCTGCCCGCCGGTGTGCTGCTGGCACTGGGGCGCCGGTCGCGACTGCCTTTCGTTCGGCTCTTCTCCGTTGTCTTCATTGAATTCGTGCGCGGCGTGCCACTGATCACTGTGCTCTTCATGGCAAACACGATGCTGCCGCTGTTCGTGCCCGAACAATTGACGCCGGACCGCCTGTTGCGTCCGCTGATCGGCGTGGCCGTCTTCGCCTCCGCCTATATGGCAGAGGAAATTCGCGGCGGGCTCCAGGCGATCTCAAAGGGTCAGTACGAGGGCGCGATGGCGCTGGGGCTGGGTTACGGAAAGATGATGCGGCTCGTCGTGCTGCCGCAGGCGCTGACGCTGGTCATTCCCGGCATCGTCAATATTTTCATCGGTCTGTTCAAGGACACGACGCTGGTCGCCATCGTCGGCGTGTTCGATTTTCTGCGCACGGTCGATACGGCGCGCGTCGATCCTGCGTGGTCTGGCCCCACGATTTCGGCGACGGGCTATGCCTTCGCAGCTCTGTTCTACTTCGTCTTCTGCTTCGGCATGTCGCGTTATTCGCTCATGATGGAACGGCGGCTCTCGGCCGGCCGCCGCCACTAGTTCTCAAGGGGTCTTTGAAATGAACGCTCCCGCCGCCCTCGCTCCCACGCCGGTTCAGAACGAACTCGCTGTCGAAATCGTCGGCATGAACAAATGGTACGGCCAGTTCCATGTGTTGAAGGACATCGATCTCAGCGTCAGGCGCGGCGAGAAGCTGGTGATATGCGGCCCGTCAGGCTCCGGCAAATCGACCATGATCCGCTGCATCAACCGGCTGGAGGAGCACCAGAAGGGCAAGATCGTCGTCGACGGCATCGAGCTCACCAACGACCTCAAGCGCATCGACGAGGTGCGCCGCGATGTCGGCATGGTCTTCCAGCACTTCAACCTGTTTCCGCATCTCACAATTATGGAAAACTGCACGCTCGCGCCGATCTGGGTGAAGAAGATGCGCAAGAAGGACGCGGAAGAGGTGGCGATGCACTATCTCACGCGCGTGAAGATCCCCGAGCAGGCGCACAAGTTTCCCGGCCAGCTCTCAGGCGGCCAGCAGCAGCGCGTCGCCATTGCACGCTCGCTTTGCATGAGCCCGAAGATCATGTTGTTCGACGAGCCGACGTCCGCGCTCGATCCGGAAATGGTCAAGGAAGTGCTCGACACGATGGTGTCGCTCGCACAGGAAGGCATGACCATGCTCTGCGTCACCCATGAGATGGGTTTCGCACGTCAGGTGGCCGATCGCGTGATTTTCATGGATGCGGGGCAGATCGTCGAATCCAATCGCCCGGAGGAGTTTTTTGCCAATCCGCAGCATGAGCGGACACGGCTGTTTCTCAGCCAGATTTTGCACTGAAGCAGGCGCTGCGAATATGCGGCCGTGAGGCGCGGATGTCTCAAGAAGGGTCGAGGTACCAAGCGAGAATGGTGAATTCAAGCCAGAGTTTAAACCCGATACGGTTGAGCGACGCGATCACCGCAACCGCGATGAGCCCGGCGACCAGGCCATACTCGATAGCCGTTGATCCAGACGTATCGTCATATCAAACACGGATCTAACAGATCGTTGTAAGAAATCACTCTCCTGCAACGACTTTCCCTAACTTAACCCCGCTCCGGCGGGGTTTTTCTTTTGGCGCGGGACGCACAACTAAGTCTCTGATCTCGCTTGTAGCGGACATCGGCAAACAACCGCGCTCGGCTGCGCCATGGCGCAAGGCCGCAACATGAAAGGACACATCATGGCGCATGAGAATGATCGATCGGACCTCCTCAGCGGGTACGAGGAGATAGGCGCCTATCTGGGATGGACGACGCGACAGGCAAAGCACCGCGCCGCGACCGGTGGGCTGCCGACCTTCAAAATCGGAAACATCGTCTGCTCCCGTAGGTCGACCCTCGATGCTTGGTTATCGAGGCTCGAGCAGTCTTGCCTCGTGCAGTCGGAAATATCCCCCAGCAAAGCGGCGAGCGCCCCCCCAAGTCTACTGCTCGTCTGTCGAGAGCCTGATCAGTCGGCCCGGCCCGCATTGCGCGGCCGG
>JAQGKN010000316.1 GCA_028290085.1 Hyphomicrobiales bacterium | reverse complement strand
GATCCGGGAGCCGTCATTGGCCCCCGCGCGGAAATCGGCGAGGGAACCGTGATCGGCCCCAATGCCGTCATCGGTCCGGACGTGCGTATCGGCCGCGATTGCTCCATTGGCCCGCAGTCGACGGTGCTGTTTGCGCTGATAGGCGACCGCGTGATCCTCCATCCGGGCGTGCGCATCGGGCAGGACGGTTTCGGCTTCGCCATGTCGCCGCGCGGGCACCTCAAGGTGCCCCAGATCGGCCGCGTCATCGTGCAGAACGACGTTGAGATCGGGGCAAATACAACGATCGATCGTGGCGCTAACCGCGATACGGTGATCGGCGAGGGCAGCAAGATCGACAATCTCGTCCAGATTGGCCATAACGTGACCATGGGACGACATTGCGTGATCGTCTCGCAGGTCGGTATCTCCGGCTCGACCGACATCGGCGACTTCGCCGCTGCGGGCGGGCAGGCGGGAATCACCGGCCATCTCAAGATCGGTATGGGCGCGCAGATCGCAGCCCAGTCCGGGGTGATGACCGACGTTCCCGCAGGCAGTCGTTTCGGCGGCTCCCCGGCAAAGCCGATGCGCGACTACCTGCGCGCGGTCGCGATGATGGACAAGATGACGCGCCCCGCGCCGAAAAAGGATGCCGGCCCGGTTACGTCCGACGGCGAATGAACATCGAGGGCCCGCGTCCGTCGCGAGACCCCGCAAGGCAAGATCCGAGGACGATCATATGAACGACGCCGCGTCAAAGGCACTCGAAACCGTCGATATCATGAAGCTGCTGGCATCGCTGCCGCACCGGTATCCATTCCTCATGGTTGACCGCATCCTCGAATGCAACGGCGATCAATCCTGCATCGGCATCAAGAACGTCACGTTCAATGAGCCGCATTTCCAGGGACATTTTCCGGGACAACCGGTGATGCCGGGTGTGCTGCTGATCGAGGGCATGGCGCAGACGGCAGGCGCGCTCTGCGTCAATGCCTCGGCAACGAAGCGTCCGCGCATCGTCTATTTCATGACGATCAACAACGCGAAATTCCGCCGCCCCGTGGTTCCGGGGGATCGCGTCGAATATCACATGACGAAGCTCAATCAGCGGCGCAACATGTGGTGGTATCAAGGAATCGCCAAGGTGGACGGCCATGTCGTCTGCGAAGCCGAGGTCAGCGCCATGCTGGTCGCCGATGCGCCGACGGAGTCCTGATTTTGGGTGAGGCCACGCAAGGACATCACGTTCGCAAGACCGCCCTCGGTATCCATCCGAGCGCCGTCGTGGAAGATGGCGCTTTTCTGGGTAGCGGCGTTGCCATCGGTCCCTTTTGCCATGTCGGTGCGGAGGTCGTTCTCGGCGACGGTGTCGAGCTCCTTTCTCATGTCGTGGTCGCCGGGCGCACCGATATTGGGGCGCGCACGCGCATCTTCCCCTTTGCCTCCATCGGCCACGAGCCGCAGGATCTGAAGTTCCACGGCGAAGAATCGTCTTTGTCGATCGGCACGGATTGCACGATCCGCGAGGGCGTCACCATGAACCCGGGCACCGAGGCTGGTGGGCACCGGACCATCGTTGGCAATCGCGGCACTTTCCTCGCCAATTCCCACATCGCGCACGACTGCCATGTCGGCGACAACGTCATCCTGTCGAACAACGTGATGATCGCAGGTCATTGCCGCCTCGGCTCTTTCGTCATTGTCGGCGGCGGCGCGGCCATGCATCAGTTCGTGCGCATCGGCGACCACGCGTTTGTTGGCGGCATGGCTGGGGTCGAGAACGACGTCATTCCCTATGGTATGGCGCTCGGCAACCGAGCCAATCTCGCGGGGCTCAACCTCATCGGCCTAAAGCGCCGGGGCTTCAGCCGGGAAGACATCCATGGCCTGCGTCGCGCCTACCGGTTGCTGTTTGCAGCCGAAGGCACGCTCAAGGAACGTGTGGAAGATGTGGCGGAGGAATTCGCCAGCCATCCGCAAGTGCAGGAAATCCTCGACTTCATCCGGGAAGGTGGCGACCGCTCGCTCTGCACCCCGCGCGAAGTGAGAGACCCGGCCGCGTGATCCCCGCTGACCGCCCGCTCGATGTGTTCATCGTCGCGGGAGAAGACTCAGGCGATCAGCTCGGCTTCAAGCTGATGCGTGCGCTGCGTGCCGCCACGGGAGACCACGTGCGCTTCGCAGGCGTCGGTGGAGCCGCCATGGCGGAGGAGGGGCTTGCGAGCCTCTTTCCGCTCCGCGACATCGCCGTCATGGGCTTTCTGCCCGTCATCGCGCGCCTGCCGTCGTTGCTGAAGCGCATCCGCGAGACCGCCGAAGCGGCCATCAAGGCGCGGCCCGATGTGCTCGTCATCGTGGACAGTCCCGACTTCACGCATCGCGTGGCCAGGCGTGTGCGCCGCGCGTTGCCGTCCCTCCCCATCCTTGATTATGTCAGCCCGTCTGTGTGGGCTTGGCGTCCCGGCCGCTCGCCTGCCATGCGCGCCTATGTCGATCACGTGCTGGCGCTGCTCCCCTTCGAGCCGCAGGCGCATCGCGATCTCGGTGGCCCCGCGTGCACTTACGTCGGTCATCCGCTCATAGAGCGTATCGGCGAATTTCGGCCCGATGCTGCGGAAGCCGAAGCGCGAGAGGCGATCCCTCCGACGGTACTTGTCCTTCCCGGCTCGCGGCGCGCTGAGATCGCACGGCTCATGCCGGCCTTTGGCGAGACACTGGCGCGCGTCTCGGCCGAAGTCGGTCCCGTCGATTTCGTGCTGCCGGCGGTGGATCATCTCGCCGAGGCCATCAATGCGGCCATCGCGGACTGGCCGGTCAAGCCGCGCATCGTCCTGGGCGAACAGGCAAAATGGGCCGCCTTCCGGCGCGCGCGCGCAGCCCTCGCGGCCTCAGGCACCGTGACGCTCGAACTGGCCCTTGCGGGCATCCCGACAGTCGCCGCTTATCGGGTCAACGCGATCGAGGCGGAAATCGTGCGCCACATTTTGCGCGTGCCCAGCGTGCTGCTGCCCAATATCATTCTCGGAAAGCAGGCTATGCCGGAGTTCCTCCAGCAGGATTGCACACCTGATCGGCTCGCCGCAGCCCTGATTCCACTTGTGCGCGGTGGCCTGGAGCGCGAACGCCAATGCGTGGAGCTCGCCAAGCTCGACGACATGATGCGTTTGCCCGACGGCGTCACGCCGAGCGACCGCGCGGCGCAGGTGATCCTGAATATGATCCGCCGCTGACGCTATGCGCTTCGCAGACATAAAAAAAGAGGGCCTCGCGGCCCTCTTTTGCGTTCTGGTCCGAACCGGTCAGCGCTTGCTGATCGGCTGATAGTCGCGCGGAGGCGAGCCCGTGTAGAGCTGGCGCGGACGGCCGATCTTCTGGCCCGGATCCTCGATCATTTCCTTCCACTGCGCGATCCAGCCGACCGTGCGGGCGACGGCGAAAAGCACCGTGAACATCGACGTCGGGAAGCCCATCGCCTTGAGGGTGATGCCCGAATAGAAATCGACGTTCGGATAGAGCTTCTTCTCGATGAAATACTCGTCGTTGAGCGCGATACGCTCGAGTTCCATCGCGACGTCGAGCAGCGGCTCGTCCTTGATGCCGAGTTCTGCGAGAACCTCGTGAGAGGTCTTCTGCATGATCTTGGCGCGGGGATCGTAGTTCTTGTAGACGCGATGACCAAAGCCCATCAGGCGGAAAGGATCGTTCTTGTCCTTGGCGCGGGCGATGAACTCGGGAATACGATCGACAGTGCC
>JAQGKN010000295.1 GCA_028290085.1 Hyphomicrobiales bacterium | reverse complement strand
GGTGATGAATTATGCAAGTTGCGACCAAACTTTCCTCTAACTGCCGACATTCTGAACAAACATTCGCAAGTCCCTATAATTTCGAAAAAACCCCTTGTGAGAGCTATTTCTTTATGAGGAAATGCCCGCGCCCCCGCCAGTAACGGTGGCTCGATGATGTCGCGGGCACTGCTGCGGCGTGCACGCTCATCAATCATGAGGAAGAACACATGCTCGCTCTCAAGCCCCTTGCAATGGCCCTCGCTGTCTTGAGCTGTGCGAGTCTCGCAGCGCGCGCTGAGGAATATTCCATCAAGGTCGCGACGCCCGAGACACCACCGTCCTTCGACAATCTCTATCTGCAGATCGCCTATGAAAAAGGGATCTTCAAGAAGAACGGTCTCAATGTTACGGATTTCATGCAGCTGAAGGGCGGCTCTCTTGCAACGACGGCTGTCGTTTCGGGTCAGGCGGATCTGACCGCCACCGACGCAGAGGGAATTGTACAGGCGACCAAGGCCGGTTACCCCGTGCGCGCCGTGTCCTCGCCGTCCGTGAAGCTCACCTATGTGGTCGCGGCGCGCAAGGAGATCAAATCCTTCAAGGATCTCAAGGGGCAGCCCTTCGCGGTTTCGCGCGCCGGTGCGCTTTCACAATACGTGACCTTTCCCTTCCTGGCGCGCGAAGGCTTGACCAAGAACGACGTGCAATGGCTATCGGTCGGCAGCAGCAAGGACCGCCTGCTCGCGCTCTCCGCAAATCGCGTCAAGGCAGCG
The DNA here is from genome assembly GCA_028290085.1 of Hyphomicrobiales bacterium. Lineage (GTDB taxonomy): Bacteria > Pseudomonadota > Alphaproteobacteria > Rhizobiales > Beijerinckiaceae > Terripilifer. The sequence continues at coordinate 6,413 of JAQGKN010000295.1, read as the reverse complement.
GTGGTCTACATCGACAATGCGATGGAGACACGCGGCGACCCGAATATTCACTTCATAGGCGATATCGCGGAACTGATGCCTCTCTATCCCCATGAGCTGCTGCTCGTGCGTCAAGAAGACATCGAGAAGCGCCCGGAGAAGGTCGTTCGCATCGTGCAATCCATCATGGAAGCGTGCCGTTACCTGAACACGCATCGCGAAGAATCCATCGAGGTCTTCATCAAATACACGGGTGCCGAACGCGCGCTGGCCGAAGAGACCTATGACCAGCTGTTCAAGGTGAAAGCCTGGGGCCTCAACGGCGGCATGACCAAGGAAATGCTCGAAAACGTCGTCGATCTCTCGATCCAGAATGGCGCCCTTGATGAGCGGGTGGCGATCAACAAGTTCGCTGACTTCTCCTTCCAGGAAGAAGCACTCAAGCGCATGGGCGGCCCGATCCCGGAATGAGCACTCAGGAAGCAACGGCCATGGCTCCGGCTCTGGAAGTCCGAAACATCTTCAAGCAGTTTCCCGACAAGGAACGGGGCATCACGCATGACGTCCTTGTGGATGTCAGCTTCACCGCGCAGGCGGGAGAGTTCATCTCGCTGATCGGCCCGAGCGGCTGCGGCAAGACGACCATGCTGCGCATCGTGCACGGGCTGGAGACCTCGACCACCGGCTCCGTGTTATGCAACGGAGTCGCGGTCAAGCGCCCCGATCATCACCGCGCGCTGGTGTTCCAGCACTTCAACCTGTTTCCGTGGCGCACGGTGCATGACAACATCGGCTACGGTCTGGAAGTCCGCGGTGACGATCGTGGCAAGCGCACCGATCGTGTCCGTCTCATGCTCGATCTCGTCGGACTCGGCGGCTTCGAGGATTATTACCCGCACGAAATCTCGGGCGGCATGCAGCAGCGTGTGGGCATTGCGCGCGCGCTGGCGCTCAACCCCGATATTCTCTTGATGGACGAGCCCTTCGGCGCGCTGGACGCGATCACGCGTGAGAAGCTCCAGCGCGATATCTCCGCCATTCTGGAACGGCAGCCCAAGACGACCCTCTTCGTGACCCACAACATGGACGAGGCCATCTATTTCTCCGACCGCATTCTCGTCTTCGGCACTAAGCCGGGACGGATCGTGGAGGAGGTGAAGGTGAACCTGCCGCGACCACGCCAGGCGGATACGATCCGCGCAAGCCACGAGTTCGCTGAAATCCGCGAGCATCTCTGGTCGCTTCTTTCGAAAGAGATGCAGCGTGAAGACCATTAAGAAGACCCGCGACTACACGCGCCTGCGCGAATGGGGCGTCCACCTTCTGGTCCTGGCGATCTGGGAGATTGCGTGCCGCACAGCGATCCCGGCGATCTATCTCCCCGCGCCCAGCGCCGTGTTCATGGCCTTCGTGGCGACGATCAAATCCGGCGAGCTCGGCACCCAGCTCGGTCAGACCGCCTCGGTTCTCTTTCTCGGCTTCTTCCTCGCTATGGTCACGGGCATGCTGGTGGGCGTCGCCATGGGCATGTCACGCACACTGGGCCGTATTCTCGACCCCTACGTCAATGCGCTGAACTCCATGCCGACTGTGGCGCTGGTGCCGCTCGTCGTCATCTGGCTGGGGCTCGGCTACGAGGCCAAGGTCTTCCTGACGTGGCTCGTGAGTTTCTTCTCCATCGTCATCAGCGCCCAAACGGCGGTACAGAACATTCCGCACGCCTATCTGGACACAGCGCGCTCCTTCGGCTCGCGGCCGCTCGCCACGCTCAACAAGGTGGTGATTCCGGCCTCGATTCCCTATTTCGTGTCGGGCATCCGTCTTGGTCTGGCGCGCGCTCTGGTCGGCGTGGTCGTCGCGGAAATGTTCACCGCGCTGTCGGGCCTCGGCTTCATGGTCACGACCTATGGCAACACGTTCAAGATCAACTTCGTCTTCGTACCGATCGTCACGCTGGCGATCCTGAGCGTGCTCCTCAACGCTATTTTGCGCTGGGCCGAGAACCGCCTCACGCCATGGAATCGTGGCCGACAGCGCTAGGGCGAATTCTCACGTCAGCAATCCGGCTTCCTGATAGGCGCGAATTGCACCCGGATGCAGGTCGACCCCCTCGAATGTAAATGCCGCTGCGCCCCAGCTGCGCAATGGTTCGAACAACTCGGGTAACCCGGCAAAAAGTGGATTGAGCAATTCGAGGTCTCTCGCATGATCGACAATGGCGCGGGTCGCCTGCGCGACCATCTCTTCATCCGCGCGTGCGTGAGTGACGAGCACGTTCAGCACGGCAGGTTGCAAAGCATCGGCATTCAGTGCGCGCAGTGACCCTTTGCGCATGACAGTGCGTTGATAGACCGGCGAGGCCGCCATCACCACCGCGAGTTCGGCTTCCGACAGGCCAATGACGCGCAGATCCGTCTCTGCATCCAATGCATTCATGACCTTGTTGGGGTAGGGGCATTGCAATTGGGCGTCGATCTCGCCATGCGCCAGCGCCTGCGCACCTTCGGCAAAATCCATGAACAGGGGCGTGAAATCCTCAAAGCCGATGCCGAGCGCGCCGAGGATGGAATGCGCATGCTGGCGCGTGCCGCTGTGCTCGGGCCCAACGGACACGCGCTTGCCGCGCAGGTCACTCATCGTCTCGATGCTGGAATCGGCGCGGGTGATGAAATACATCGGCCCGGCGTTCATCGGCGCGACCATGCGCAGGTCCAGCGGCTCGGAGAACGGCGCCTCGCCACGTAAAGCACGCCCGATCCAGTTCGAGGCCATGAAGCCAAAGTCGATGCCGCCTTCTTCGAGCTTGCGCGCATTTTCGGTGCTGGCGAAGCGCGCCTCGACGATGTCGATGGGCCCCCCGATGCCCGCGTTCAGGAACACCTCGCGCAGTGCCATGCCCTGCGTGGTGAACGTGCTGTCATGTTCCGCTGTGCCAATGCGCATGGTGATCCCCTGATCCAGTTTTCTCATTTGAGCGCAGCTTTGACGCGGTCGACCACGTCGGCCGGCGTCACATAGAGCCGGGCGAGCACGGTCTCTATTTCAGCCCCGGTCACGAGATCGATCTCGAGCCCCTGCTTGCCGGCATCCGCGAGGAAGTCGGGGTCCCGCACCGTCGCGTCGAACGCTTTGCGCAAGGCAGTCAGCCGCTCCTGGGGAATCCCGGGTGGCGCCGCGAAAGGCCGCGCAAACAGCAGCGGTGACATCATCAGCTCCAGAGCCTGCCGGTCTTTCGTGGTTTTTGCGAGATCGAGGACCAGTGGTATTTCCGGATGGTCCGCATGTTTGCGCAAGCCGAATTGCACGAGCACATTGACCGTGCGGTTGCGCAGCCAGTCGCCATGCGTCGCCGTCAGGCTGCCCCAGGTCCAGGCACAGAAGCTCTGCGCCTCTCCTCGCTCCATCGCCATGATCGAATCGGCCGCGCCCTGATAGCCCGTGACCATCTTGAATTTCGTGCCGAGAATGTCGTTCATCAGGCGCGGATACATCACGGCGTCCGCCGCCGGTCCCGTGCCCGCGACGACGAGCTCTGTCGTCATCGCATCCTGAATGGTCTTGACCGGTGCCGTGTGCCAGGCGACGCACGTGCTGACCTCGTTAGAGGTGCTACCGATCCAGGAAAATTTCTGCGCGTCGAATTGCGACTTGGTGCCGTCGAGCATCGGGTCGAGCGGTATCGTTCGGTTGAACGTCCCGATCTCGGTGCCGTCACGGGGTGAGAGATTGTAGAGCGAATTGGCGAGCACTAGTCCAGCAGCGCCCGGCACATTGCGGACGACGACATTTGGTTCGCCGGGAATGTGCCGCCCGAAGTATCGCGCGAGCGTGCGCGCTGTCAGGTCATAGCCGCCGCCCGGCCCGAAGCCGACGAGAATGGAGAGGGTTCGACCCCGATAAAAGTCGGCAACCGGGTCAGCGCTTGCGACAGACGGGGCCGCGAATGCAGCCCAAAAGGCGAGTACAATCAGCCGTCCTCTGCGCAAAAATGCCATGGGCATCATGCCTCCCCTGTAGTCCGCGTCTTCTCGCGCATGGTTCAAGTGAGACACGGATTCGTGTCCGCCGCAAATCCCGTGGGCGCAACGACACGAAATTCCCCTCTTTGCGGATTGGCGCGGCCGTCATAGGCTGTCGCCAAAGAATGGGCTTCTGCCAAATGGAAGCCGCTGCGGGGGAGGAGCACATGACGCGAAGCGCCTGGATCATCCTGGCTGCGACCTTGGTCGCACAGGGAGCATCCGCACAGTCGGCAGGGTCTGGACCAGCCGGCACGGCCGCCGAGACCGGCCACCGCCTTTTCAACCAGTCATGCGGCGTCTGTCATACGTTGCCGACACTCACCAGCGGCCGCTACGGGCCTGCCCTCTCGAAGGAAAGCCTCGGCGGCTTGGATGAGGCCATGACGCAGGTCATCAGCCAGGGCACGGCCCGCATGCCCGGCTTCAGCCACCACTTCAGCCCCGCGCAGATCCAGTCGATCGTCGCCTACCTCAAGACTGTCCCGGTTCCCCCGCCGGACGCTCCAATGCCGAAAACGCCGGAGCGGCGCGACGACAATTGAGCCAGAAGGCCGTTTGGAAACAGGGATGAGCGAGGGGACGAAGACGATGAAAAAATCACGGGATTTCACGAAAATCAGCCTGCTGGCGCTTGCCGTGGCCTTGTCGGCCACGAGTGCTCGCGCGGATGCGCTTCTGTCGGGCGCGATCACGTCGGCCAATGGCGCGCCCATGGCGGGTGTCGCAGTGTCAGCCAAGTCCGACGCGCGGCCGATCACCACGACCGTCTACACGGACCTCGCGGGCCGCTATGTTTTCCCGCCGCTGGAAAATGCGAAGTACCACGTCTGGGCGCAAGCGATCGCCTATGAGGCGGGGCGTGGCGACGTCGATCTGAACGCCAATGCGCGACAAGATTTCAAGCTCGCGCCAACGCAGGATTTCGTGCGGCAATTGCCGGGCGACGAGTTCCTGGCGGCGCTGCCGGAAGGTTCGGCGGACGATGCTCGCATGAAGACGATGGTCCGCAAGACCTGCACCGGCTGTCACACGCCGGCTTTCCCGCTGCAACACCAGTTCGACGAGGCCGGCTGGACGGCGGTGCTCGATCTGATGAAGCACATCAATGTGCTCGGCACCTGGCAGGGCGAGGCCCACAAGGCCAATGCCAGCATCGAGACGCATGAGAAGGAACTGGCTCGCTATCTGGCACGCGCCCGTGGCCCCGGCGCGACGTCCATGAACTTCAACCTGCGCCCACGCCCGACCGGCGAGGCGGCGCGCGTGGTGTTCAAGGAATATGACGTTCCTCTCGATCCCGATCTGAAACTGCCGGGCACCTACTTCCCCGGCAATGGCGCAGACTGGTCGCAGGGTACGCCGTCTGGCATGTTCGGCGGCTATGGCGTGCATGATGCGGTGTCCGATCTCGACGGCAACATCTGGTTCACGCACAGCCTGCCGAGCCGCACCATTACCGTCGGCCGCATCGACGCAAAGACCGGCGCCTTCAAGGCGATCAAGCTCGATGAGCCCAATGGCTTTGCCAGCCAGACGCATGGCATCACGCGCGACCCCAAGGGTTTTCTCTGGTTCAACACGCGTCCCGGCGCGCCTGGCGGCAAGCCTACTGGGCTCGCAAAGCTCGATCCGAAGACCGAGAAGATCGTGGTCTACAATCCGCCCAAGCCCATGTCGGGCACGGCGGGAACGCTCGATGTCGATCCCCACGGCATGGTCTGGGTAACATCGCCGGACGGCTCGCTGCGCTTCGATCCTGCAACGGAAAAGTTCACCGAGTTCAAATCGGTCACTTACAAGACGCCGCAGGGCGTCGGCACAGTCTATGGCGTCGCGGCCGACCGGCAGGGCAATGGCTGGTGGGTCGACATGAAGTTCGATCGCATCGAGAAGGGCGACGTCAAGACGGGTCAGACAACCGAGCTGCAGCTCCCTCCGGTGCAGGCGGAAAAGGATCGCCTGACGCCCGAAGACCAGAAGATCTACGCATCCTATGTCGTGCCTGACTTCAACACGCCCTATCCTTGGGCGCAGGGACCGCGCCGTCTGGGCGCCGACAAGAATGGCGATACCTTGTGGGTCGGCAATTCCTTCGGCGGAAATCTGGCGCGCATCGACATCAACACGATGAAAATGGATCTCGTGCCACTGCCCAATCCGGCGACGCAGCAACCCTATGAAGTCGCTGTCGACGACAGGCACAATGTTTGGACGAACCTCTGGAGCACGGATGCCATCGCCAAATACAATCCGGCGAATTCGCAATGGACGCTCTTCGATCTACCTTCCCGGGGAACCGAGACACGCTATATCTCCTTGCTGGAGAGGAACGGCCATCTGGAGGTCGTCATCCCCTATTCGCGCACGCGGCGCGTCGCCCTCATGACGATGCGCAGCGAGGCCGAGTTGCAG
>JAQGKN010000257.1 GCA_028290085.1 Hyphomicrobiales bacterium | reverse complement strand
GTGCGCTCGCCGCGCAGCACGCCGGGCAGGATGTTCTGGCAATAATAGGGAAGCACGCGCGCCAGCGTGTCCTTCAGGCTCTCGCCGCCGGGCGGGGGGATGTCATAGGAGCGGCGCCAGATCATGACCTGCTCTTCACCCCACTTCTGGGCAGCTTCGGCCTTGTTCAGTCCCGACAAATCGCCGTAATCGCGCTCGTTGAGGGCTTCGTCCTTGATGAGGGTCGGCGTCTGGCCGAGTTCACCGAGCACCAGCTGCGTCGTGTTCTGCGCGCGCACCAGCGCCGAGGTATAGGCGACATCAAAGCCGAGTTCGAGCTTGGCAAGCCGCTGTCCAGCCGTCTTGGCTTCCTCGATCCCCACGGGGGTCAGGTCGGGGTCTTTCCAGCCGGTGAACAGGTTCTTCAGGTTCCAATCGCTCTGGCCGTGGCGCACGAGCACGAGAAGGCGGTCCATTTTCACTCCTGTGGTCTGTCTTCAGATGTCGTTGAGGCCGAGCACGTCGGCCATGGAGTAATGGCCGGGCTTGCGGCCATGTCCCCACAGCGCCGCCTTGACGGCGCCACGGGCGAAAATTCCACGGTCTTCGGCGCGATGCGCCAGTTCCAGCCGCTCGCCCGCGCCTGCGAAGATCACCTGATGGTCACCGACCACCGTGCCGCCGCGGAGTGTCGCAAAGCCTATGTCACCGGGATTTCGGGCACCCGTATGGCCGTCACGCGCGCGCACCGAGCGCCCGGCAAGATCGATGTTGCGTCCAGCCGCCGCTGCTTCGCCCAGAAGCAGCGCGGTGCCGGACGGCGCATCCACCTTCATGCGGTGATGCATTTCGACGATCTCGATGTCGAAATCCTCGCCGAGCGTCTGCGCGACCTTGCGCACCAGTCCCGCCAGCAGATTGACGCCGAGGCTCATGTTGCCGGAGCGCACGATCACTGCGTGGCGCGAGGCCGCCTCGATCTTCTCGATATCGTTCGCTGCGAGCCCGGTGGTGCCGATCACGTGAACAATCCGCGCCTGCGCGGCCAGTGCGGCCAGTTCAAGCGTCGCGGCGGGATTGGTAAAATCGAGCACGCCATCGGCATGCGCCAGCGCCGCGAGCGCGTCCGAGGTGATCTCTACATTGAGCTTGCCCGCGCCTGCCAGCAGACCGGCGTCCTGGCCGAGCGCGATCGAGCCTTCGCGCTCCAGCGCACCGCAGAGGCACGCGCCCGGAGTTTCGTGAATGGCCTGCACGAGCATTCGCCCCATGCGTCCTGCAGCACCGGCAACGACGAGCCGCATCTCGCTCATGGCGATCTCCCTTGCTGGTCGAGCGCCTGCTCGCCACGTCTCATCAGGGGTCTATACCGCCGACACCGGCGCTTGCAAAGGTGGGTGCGTCTTTGTGCTGGAATTTGCTGGTTGTCACGCAAGTGTCGTCTTGATCGGCTAGATAAACCTCAGTTGCAACGGTTGTACCCACCCGCGCGACGAAACGCCGGGCCGGATGTACGCCCGGCGTTTTTTTATGCGCGTGCTGCGGCCGCAATCTCGGCGACGATGGCTTCTGCCGCCGCGCGTGGGTCTGGCGCCTGCACGACGGGACGTCCGACCACGAGATAATCGGCACCGGCCGCGATGGCAACGCCGGGCGTCATCACGCGCTTCTGGTCGGCGAGAGCGGCGCCAGCGGGGCGGATGCCCGGCGTCACCAGCAGCATGTCGGGCCCGACCGTCTGGCGCATGGCGGCGGCCTCTTCGGCCGACAGCACGAGCCCATGCATGCCAGCCTCTTTCGCCTGCAGGGCGCGCCGCGTCACCAGCTCCGACACGGTGAGTGCGTAGCCCGACTCCCCGAGATCGGCGTCATCGTACGAAGTCATCACCGTAACGGCCAGCAGCTTCATGGGCGAGGCGCCCAGCGCTCCCATGGCGGCCTTCATCGTCTGCGGGTAGGCGTGCACGGTCAGGAAGGTGGCGCCTATCCTGGCGACTTGCCCGGTGGCGCGTGCGACCGTGTTGGGAATGTCGTGCAGTTTAAGGTCGAGGAAGACCTGCTTGCCCTGCGCGATCAGCCGCTCGGCGAGACCCAGGCCCCCGCCATAGGTCAGTTCGAGGCCGATCTTGTAGAAGGTGACGGCGTCGCCGAGCTGCGCGACCATGGCTTCGGACGCCTGGACGTCGGCGAGATCGAGCGCGACGATGAGGCGGTCGCGGGGAGGAATGGGGGCGGCCATCGGAAAAATCCAGTCGAGGAGAAAAGACGGTTTCTGATGCACGCCGAAAGCCGCCCTGTCGAGAGGCGCGGACGGACATTCAATAACGGATACGCCTAATCCCGCAGCTTCTTGCGCTCGCTGGGCGTGTCGGCGAGCGCGCGCGCGGCATATTCCGTGCGGACGCGGGAGGAGCTCTCCAGCTCGACGCGCACCTTGGCCTTGCGCAGGCGAATTTCGGTCTGCATCCGCTCACGGCGCTCCAGAAATTCGATTTTCACGCGGTCAGTCCGCGCTTTCAGCTTGTCGATCAATACGCCTGCGGGATGCGGACGGCGGCGCGCTGGCTCGGTCGCAGGGCGATAAACCCACACGCGCGCGGGCGGCAGGTTGAGCCAGACAGGCGGCGAAACCTCCGAGGCGAAGCTCACCGCATGGCACCCCTTGGGCTTGCGCGGCATGGGCGAGGCCAGTCCATAGGTAAATTGCACGAAGCTGCCCTGCCCATCCATCAGCGCAAATGCGTCGGACAGAAGCCCGATGCGCTGGGTGTCTGGCATGTTGAGCAGCGGCAGGCTGGATACTATGGCCGCGATCGGCGCGTCGATCTTGCCCGCGAGGGTCTCGCACAGGCGATAGGCATCGCCCTGGATGACTGTGGCGCGTGGAAAACGGCGTTCCAGCAACTTGCAGAAGGCGGCGTCATATTCAACGAGCACGAGACGCTCGGGCGCGATGCCGCGCTGGATCAGTGCCTGCGTCACGGGGCCCGTGCCCGGCCCGAGCTCGATGACAAGGCCCTCGCCAAGCGGGTCGACATATCGCGCCATAGTGCGGGCAAGAAAGCGGCCTGAGGGCGAGACAGCGCCGGTGGTGAGGGGGTTATCGAACCAGGCGCGGATAAATCGCGCCTCGTCGGCCAATCCTCCCTGCAGTGCCGGCGTTTTCGCACGGCTGCGCCCGTGTGTGTCGGCGCGTGTCTGGTTAGAACGCAAGAGCATTTCCTCGACTGGCACGACCGATAGTCTGCTTACAACGCGCGTCTCGTCAAGAAAGTGCTCCGCGCCTTGGCGAACCAACTCCCGCAAGCGCTGATCCGCAAGCTCCGCTTTCGGATCGATCCTTGGTGGCTTACTGAGCCCCAGTCAAGAATTCCTTCATCTTCGCGAAGAAGCCCGCCGACTCCGGGTGTGTCCGGTTCGAAGATTCGGCATCGAATTCCTGCAGCAATTCACGCTGCCTTTTCGTGAGGTTCTGGGGCGTCTCGACGTTGGCCTGGATATACAGGTCACCGGATTCGCGAGAACGCAGAACCGGCATACCCTTGCCTTTGAGCTTGAATTGCTTGCCCGATTGCGTGCCCTCGGGAATCTTCACCTTGGCCTCGCCGCCATCCACAGTGTGCACAGTAAATTCGCCGCCCAGCGACGCCTGAACCATGTTGATCGGCACACGGCAGAACAAGTCGGCTCCATCGCGCTGGAAGAAGGGGTGCGCCTTCAGCGACAGGAAGATGTAGAGATCGCCGGCGGGCCCGCCGCGCAGGCCCGCTTCGCCCTCGCCTGACAGACGGATGCGCGTGCCGTCCTCGACGCCGGGCGGAATATTGACCGACAGGCTGCGCTCGCGTGTGACGCGTCCGGCGCCCGAACAGACGGTGCACGGATTTTCGATGGTTTCGCCCCGGCCCTGACAGGTCGGGCAGGTGCGCTCGATTGCAAAGAAGCCTTGCTGCGCGCGCACGCGACCGGCGCCGCCGCAGGTCGCACAGGTCTTGGGCTTGGAGCCAGCCTTCGCGCCCGTGCCAGTACAGGCCTCACAGGTGATGGAGGTCGGCACTTTCACGGTGGCAGTCTTGCCGTTGAACGCCTCTTCCAGCGTGATTTCGAGATTGTAGCGCAGGTCGCTGCCGCGCTCGCGGCCCGACGAGCGGCCGCCGCGTCCACCGCGCCCCATCATGTCGCCGAAGAGGTCGTCGAAAATATCGGACATCGAGGACGCGAAGCCGTCGCCCATGCCCGCGCCGCCGCCGTTTTCAAAGGCGGCATGGCCGAAGCGGTCGTAGGCGGCGCGCTTCTGCCCATCCGATAGGCACTGATAAGCCTCGTTCAGATCCTTGAACTTCGCCTCCGCGGCGTGGTCGCCGGGATTGCGATCCGGATGACACGTCATGGCCGCTTTGCGGAAAGCGGCTTTCATTTCGGCTTCTGTCGCTGTCCGGGAGACGCCGAGCGTCTCGTAATAATCTGCTTTTGCCATGGGTCCGGGTCTTGTCTCGGGTCCGGGTCTTCCGGCGAAGCGTGATCCGCGCGGAACTGAAGAACCCGGCGCTTCCGCCGGGTTCCGTTTGCTAACCTATTTCGGGCTGCGACGCCAAGCTCCCGTAGCGGAGCGCGCCGTCGCGCACCTACTGACTCGTCAGGATCAGGCCGACTTTTTCTTGTCGTCGCCGCCGACTTCCTTGAAATCGGCATCGATAACGTCTTCGTCGGTCTTGGCGTGCTCCTCGCCGGCAGGCTGTTCGCCACCCTGCTGCGCCTTGTACATGGCCTCGCCGAGCTTCATCGAAGCCTGAACCAGTTCGTTGGTCTTCGCCTTGATAGCCTCGACGTCCTCGCCCTCGAGCGCGCTCTTCAACGCGACGACGGCGGCTTCGATCGTGCTCTTGTCGGCAGCCGAAACCTTGTCGCCATTTTCCGCCACCGATTTTTCAGCGGTGTGGATCATGGACTCGCCCTGGTTCTTGGCATCGACCAATTCGCGGCGCTGCTTGTCCTCGGAGGCATGCAGCTCTGCGTCCTTGACCATCTTGTCGATGTCGGCGTCGCTGAGGCCGCCCGAGGCCTGGATGCGGATCTGCTGTTCCTTGTTGGTGGCCTTGTCCTTCGCGGTGACGTTCACGATGCCGTTCGCGTCGATGTCAAAGGTCACTTCCACCTGCGGAATGCCGCGCGGAGCCGAGGGCAGACCGACGAGGTCGAACTGGCCCAGCATCTTGTTGTCCGCCGCCATCTCGCGTTCGCCCTGGAACACGCGGATGGTGACAGCCGTCTGGTTGTCTTCCGCCGTCGAGAACACCTGGCTCTTCTTGGTGGGGATGGTCGTGTTGCGGTCGATGAGGCGGGTGAACACGCCGCCCAGCGTTTCGATGCCGAGCGAAAGCGGGGTCACGTCGAGCAGCAGCACGTCCTTCACGTCGCCCTGAAGCACGCCGGCCTGGACCGCGGCGCCGATGGCGACCACTTCGTCCGGGTTCACGCCCTTGTGGGGCTCCTTGCCGAAGAACTGCTTCACCAGTTCCTGCACCTTGGGCATGCGGGTCATGCCGCCCACCAGCACGACTTCGCCGATCTCGGCTGC
>JAQGKN010000237.1 GCA_028290085.1 Hyphomicrobiales bacterium | reverse complement strand
CATAAGAGCGTGGCGACTTACATGACGACGGTGATTGGGCACGAGGCGCATTCGTCCAAGCCTGCGCTGGGCGCTAATGCCGTCGAGGGCGCCTGCGAGTTGGTGACCGAACTCTATCGCATCGGCGCGGAAATCGCAGCGCTCGGCGATCCGAGCGGGCGCTTCGATCCGCCCGCCTCGACCGTGCATGTCGGCACGATCCATGGCGGGACGGCGCGCAATATTCTGGCACGCGAATGCACGTTCCATTGGGAATTTCGTGGTCTGCCAAATGTCGCGCCAGATCTCGCACGCCAGCGGCTCGATACCTATGCGCAGGACGTCCTGCTGCCGCGCCTGCGGCGCCATGCGCCCGACGCAGACGTCATGACGACCACGGAGATCGAAGTGCCGGGCCTCGCGCCGGATCCCGGCTCGCCTGCTGAATCTCTGGCACTGCGGCTGACGCGATCAAACACTTGCCTCGCCGTGGCCTTCGCAACTGAGGGTGGGCGTTTTCAGGGCGCGGGCGTGCCGACCATCGTGTGTGGTCCCGGCAGCATCGACCAGGCGCATCAGCCCGACGAATATATCGAGGAAGCGCAGATTGAGGCCGCGCTGGTGTTCATGCGCGCTTTGGCGGATGAAATTTCCTGAGCTTGTTCTGTGATATCCCATGCTCGGTCTTGGCCCAGTGAAACGGGCGCCGGAAGAGATCGAACAGAGCAGACCATGCGGCCGCCGACATCAGCGCCCAATGAAAGGGGCGGGCGAGCAGAAAAAAGGCTGACGACCACAGCCCGCGCCGCGACATGGCGAGCGCCGTCGGCAGGATCAACGAGACAAGCCCCGTTGTCGCCAGCATGATCCAGCAGGTGCTCGCGATAGCCTGTGACACACTCTTCTGCGGAGACAGCAGATCTCCCGCGATTGCGTCGAACGTGACATAGGCCATGAAGATGGGGCCGATGAGCGGGCCCAGCGTATTTGCGCCGAGCGTGGCGATGACAAGCACGGCGCGCATCCATCCAATCTCGCGAGCCAACCGGCGCGGCTGGCGCGTATGGGTGACCAGCGTCTGCATCCACCCCTTCATCCAGCGCCGCCGCTGCGGGAACCAATGGCGCAATGTGGCGGGCGCCTCCTCCCATGTCGTGGAGTCGATGACCTGCGTGCTGAACCCGAAGCGCGCGAGACGAAGGCCTAGATCGGCGTCTTCAGTGACGTTCCAGGCGTCCCAGCCTCCGATCCGGCGCAGAATATCCGTGCGAAAATGATTGGAAGTGCCACCCAGCGGCACCGGCACATCGAGGCGTGCGAGGCCGGGATTGAACACGTCGAACAGCCCGGAATAATCCAGCGCAAAGAGCCGCGTCAGCCAGCTATCGCGCAGATTGTCGATGGAGAGCGAAGCCTGCAGGCAGGCGACATTCGACGGCGCCGCGGCGAAGGCCGCAGCGCCTTTGCGCAATTGATCGGGCTCGGGCTGGTCTTCCGCATCAAAGATGACGAGCAGCGATCCGCGCGCTGCCAGAAGCCCGTAGTTCAGCGCGCGTGGTTTGGTGCGCGGCTTGCCTTCGGGCACCAGCAGGAGACTTGCGTGGGGCGGCAATGCCTGCGCCTGCAAGGCATCCTGCGTCGCGTGGTCGTCGGCTTCGAGCGCGAAAATGATCTGCAATTTGACGACCGGATAATCAATCGCGGCCAGTGCTGCAACGAGGCGCGGCGCTACCGCCGCTTCCCGGTAGAGCGCGATCAGGATCGTGTAGGTGGGCAGGTCGGCATCGGAAAGAACGGGGGCGGGCAATGCGGCACGGGCGCAGGTCGAAACCGCGGCCTGAAGGCGCAGGACGACGGCGAGAAACATGCAAAAACCAAAGGCCGCGCAGACCGTGCTCCACAGCGGGCCACCGAACAGGACGCCCGCTACACCCGCGAGCGCCAGAAACCCGGCAACGAGCTTCTGTGCGCGATTTGCGCCCGAGCGGGCCGACAGGTCGGGCTCCTCGCGCGCCAGCTTCTCGCTAACGGTGTCCATGATCGCGCCATTGAAGGAAAAGCGAACAATGGCCGCGAACATGGATGGACACGCGATGTAAATCCGATCGCGATGTGACTGGGGCGTGACGTGCTCGAGAAGCAGGCGCACGGCCGCCCCGCGCGGCGCCATCAGCCAGTTGCCGTCAGGCAGAGGGGCTATCCGGTCCGCATGGCCGCGCGCCAGGCGATGCCGGCGGGGAGCACGCAGGCACGATCCAGAAACCGCACGCCGAGCTTGCGCGCCAGCTGGCGATAATAGGTCTCCTCGTCGACCATGCCCTCGGATATCAGGACAAGGTCCGCAGTGACGCCGAGTTCAGCCGCACGCCGGGCCGCCGACAACAGAGCCGTAAGCGGAACGCCACATTGATCGAGAAAAGCGATCTCCATGGGTATGCGACCGCGTGCACGTGGGCGTAACGTGGCACTCGCGCTTGCATCCGGAACCGGAGCATGCGACGAGCGCTCGAACACGACATGGCCATCGGCGGGCGGGATGGACACACAAACACTCCAGAACCGGGCAGCCTACATCTTACGCCGAGCATTGGCTGGGCTCCAAGGCTTCGCTTTGGCTTGCGCCTTGTCATGCCTTCCGTGCCACGCCATGGCCGCAGACGATTTGCCGGTTCCAAGCTTCTGGGACCCGCAACGCCGCCTTGAAAAGCCCGATACCAGCGCATTGCGGCTGATCCGTTTCATCACGGAAGACGACTATCCGCCGTTCAACTTCGCCCTGCCCGACGGCTCGCTCACTGGCTTCAACGTCGAGATTGCCCGCGCCCTCTGCGAGGAGTTGAAGGTCGCTTGCACGATCCAGCCACGGCGTTGGGATACGCTGGTACCCGCCGTCGCGGAGGCGCGAGCAGATGCGGTGATCGCGTCGATGGCCATCACGCCGGAAAATCGAAATCAACTCGATTTCACATCGCCCTATTACAAAACACCGGCGCGGTTCGTGGGTCTGCGCGGGACCGGCCAATCGACGCCGCTGCCAGAGGCGATCCCGGAAACTCTGACCGGAGAAAACATCGGCGTTCAGGCCAATGGCGCTCACGAGGCCTTCCTGCACGCTTACTTTCCCGGCGCCGCTATCCGGACCTATCCGACACAGGCGGCGCTGCGGCTTGCACTGAAGTCCCGCGACGTGAAGCTGATCTTTGGCGATGGCGTCTCGCTGGCGCTCTGGCTCAACGGCACGGATGCGGCGGACTGCTGCGTCTTCGCGGGTGGACCATATACCGAAAGCCGCTACTTTGGTGACGGGATCGGGATCGGTGTGCGCAAGGGCAATGTCGATCTACGCCGCGCGCTCGACTACGCCTTGAAGCGCCTCTACGAGCGCGGCGTTTATGCCGATCTCTACCTGAAGTATTTCCCGGTCGGCTTTTTCTGATGCGTCGTCACAGCAGGCGCTGCACTTCGCGTGCAGCAGCTTCGGGGGGCTGCTGCAAGTTGAGGGCGTTCACAAAGCGGCCCTGCTTGTCCATCAGGTAAACGATGGCCGTATGGTCCATCGTGTAGTCCCCATTCTGCGTCGGTACTTTCTTGGAGTAGACGCGATAGGCCTTGAGCACGGCGTCGATTTCCTCGCGCGTGCCCGACAGGCCCGAAATGCGCGGATCGAAGCTCGACAGATAGTCTTTCATGGACGTGGGCGTATCGCGCTCAGGATCGACCGTGACGAACAGGGCCGAGACCTTTGCGCCCTCTGGCAGGCGCTTCAACACCTCCGAGATTTCGAAGAGCGTCGTGGGGCAGACATCAGGGCAATGGGTGAAGCCAAAAAACACCAGGGACGGCTTGCCCGCGTAGCTCGCCTCTGTCACGCGAGCCCCTGACTGATCAACCAGCGTGAAGGGGCCGCCGACAGTTGCGACATGGCCGCGCTCGCCGCCGCCTGACACAATGAAGATGGCGGTGCCGACGAGTGCCAGGAAGCCGAAGGCCAAGACGGCGATCGGCAGAAGGAGCCGTTTCTGGTGGGGGGTCATCTCAATACTCGTCAGGGATCAGAAGCAGCTTTGCAGCGCCGCCAGAGAATCGAAGAAGATCAGCGGCCCGTAGTGCCACCAGAGAAGCGCGGCTGCCATGGCCATGAAGCCAAAGCCAATGCCCGCCATTTGCCAGATCAGACGCGCGATCTCGGGATCGCTTTCGGCAACCTCCGGCCCTTCGATACGGTCTGTCATCGGCACTCTCCTGGCACCAATCATAGGCGCTCGGCCGCGGGAATGCACCTGGTCGTCAGCTGCGGCGCTTCACCGCGAAGGCGGGCACCAGAGTCAGGACCAGCGTCAGCGCGATCAGCAGGAACGGCAGCCTGTTGGACTCATGATCGAGCATGGCGCCGATAGCCGGAGGGGCGATCAGCGCACCGAGATCGAGCCCAGAATAGACGAAGCCGAAGACCTTGCCGGTCGCGCCGTGCGGCGTGGCGCTGCGCACCAGCATGTCGCGAGACGGAATGGTCATGCCACCCAGGCATCCGGTCAGCATGGCCATGGGCATGAGCAGGAACGGTGGCAGCGCCACGAAGCCCATGGCGAGCGTCAGGATGGCGACCGCCAGCAGGCCGTAGGCGATGATGCGGTCATGATTGTCGGTACGATCGGCCAGATAGCCGCCTGCCAATGACCCGACGGCATAGCTCGTCAGGTAGAAGGTCGTGACTGTTGTTGCGAACAGGAACGTGACGCCCTGCACGCGCGGCAGGAGGATCGTGAGGTAATTCTGCAGGCCGGTGAATGAGATCGACAACAGCATGAAATAGGCGAAGGCCATGAGAATGGCCGGCGACCGGAATAACGAGGGACTTGGGCCCTCCTCCGCCACATGGGCATTCTTGTGCGCAGGCGCGAGAATGAGGTCCGAGCGGTCGATCAGGATCAGTAGCGCGCCGATGAGGCCGACGGCCCCGCAAATGGCCAGTGCCTCGCGCCAGCCAAAAAATTCCGACAGAAACAGCACGGTCACAGGTGCTGCTGCCCACCCCAAAGTGCCCGAGACCGAGTGGATAGAATAGGCCCGCGCCATGCGGCTCGGCGTCACGC
>JAQGKN010000225.1 GCA_028290085.1 Hyphomicrobiales bacterium | reverse complement strand
CAGCACTCGCTGGCCGTTGGCGGTCTCGAACAGGTTCGCGCCGCGGCCCGGCGTTCCTGCCGGATAATTGGCGGGGCGCAGCAGGCGCGGCTGGCGCTCGATGAAGACGAGGGCTTCGCGCTGGTCGAAGGAATGATTGCCGAGCGTGATGCAATCGGCGCCCGCGCCCAGAAATTCGTCGCAAATGGCCTCGGTGATGCCAAAGCCGCCAGCGGCGTTCTCGCCGTTCACCACGACGAAATCGAGCTTATAGCGGGCGCGCAGGTCCGGCAGATATTCGAGAAGGACGGCACGGCCGGCGCGGCCCACAATGTCGCCGATGAAGAGCAAACGCATAATTATCCCCGGTGATCGCGTCGATCGACGACCTCGCGTTCCGTTACCACGAAATCGAGGGGATGGTCGTGGGGCTCGTCGGGGATATCGCCAATTTCCTGCACGGCAAAAGCGATGCCGATGGTCCGCACCGGCCCGAGCAGGGCAAAGGTGCGGTCATAATGCCCGCGACCGTAGCCGATGCGGTGACACCGCCGGTCGAAGGCGGCCAGTGGCACGAGCAGGGTTTTGGGCTCGACGAGGGGCGCGGCTTCGCCCGGCTCACTCAGGCCCATGGGGGCGAACACCAGCGTGTCCGCCGGCGCCCAGAGGCGGAAGACGAGACGAGTGGGGGTGACCACGGGCAAGGCTATGGGGTGGCCGAGCGAGCGGAGCAATTCCAGCGCCGGGCGTGGATCGGCTTCGCTGCGGATCGGCCAATAGCCAGCGATGGCGCCGGGCGGGAGGGTGCCCGCAAGGTCCGCGATGCGGGCGGCAATAGCCGCACTGGCCTGCGAACGCTGTTGCGGGGAGAGGGCATCACGCCGGGCCAGAGCCTCCGAGCGATGCCGGGATTTATGGGCGGGATCGCTCACGCGCTGGTCTTCCAAGCCCCAGACTGGGGAAATAAGTGCGGGCCACAATGGCCGTGGGACATCGATCCCGGGAACCTACAGAGTAGGTGGGCGCCATGTGACCAAGTCCACGGACAAGGTCAGGGACAGCTCCCTTAGAGATCGATAAGGCCCCGGGAATACAGATCCAACACGCACCCCGCAGCACCGCGTTGTCAATGTAGGGCAGATGGGGGTGAATCGCTAGGGTGTGCCTGAGAATTCGAAGCGCAATGCCTCAGACAATGAGGCACAAGTCTCGTTGCCGTCTTTGCGACCCTCACCCCCGCGACACGCCACCCAGCCCCTGCGCCACATCCTCGATCCGCGCCGCCGTGCGGTCGAGCGTTTCGGCGACGGCGGCGATCCAGCCGGACGAAATGTCTTCCGCGTTCATGCTGGCTTCGCGCAATTCGGTGAGGCTGGCTTCCAGCGCTGCGATCCTGCGGCGGCTTTCGGCAAGGTCGTCGGCGATCATGATCGCGGCCATGACGGTCAGGCGCTGGTCGCCGATTTCGCCGAAAGACTGGCGGAGTTCTGCGATCTTCTGGTCGACCTGAGTGGCGAGCCCTTCCAGATGGGCTTCCTCGCCGTCTCCGCAGGCCATGCGGAAGGTGCGCCCGGCAATGGTGACGTTGACCTGCGACATAACGCTTAGCCCTCGCTCTCGGCGGCATCCGGATCGGGGCCTGGCGCATTGGAGGGCTCGTCCATCCCGAGCACGGCGCGGATCGTGGCGCTGGTCTCGCTGAGGCGGCGGGCCACTTCGTTGTTGGCGTCTTCGAGCTTCTTGGCGCGGGCGCTTGCGCCGTCGAGTTCGACGGCAAGGCGCGAGCGGTCGTCCTGCATCACGGCGAGCTCTTCTTCGAGATCGGCGCGGCGGGAATCGGCCATGGCCCGGCGTTCGGCAGCTGCTTCGAGATGATCGAGCGCGACCGAAAGGCGTCTGAGCGGGGCATCGAGGCGATCTGGCAGTTTCATGACTTCCTGATTTGCGTCGTCACATTAGGGATATTTGGCGGGGGCGCGTCAACGCGCGGCTGTCACCGCCCACAAGACATTGCTCCAGCGTGACCATGGTTGCGTTGACAGCCGGGGGTGAGCTGATATTCAACGCCCCGCCTGCGATTTTTTTGTGATCCCGTCTCCTGCGAGCTGCCGTCACCGGCGCCGGGCGGGCTCATTCCCAAGGGGTTCGTCCGCTCTCGGGCACCCCGTGCCACTGGAAAAGAGCATTATGAGCGTCACCCACCAGTCGATGGCCAATGCAATCCGCGCACTCGCGATGGACGCGGTCGAAAAAGCCAAGTCCGGTCATCCGGGCCTGCCGATGGGCATGGCCGATGTCGCGACCGTGCTGTTCACGCAAGTGCTGAAATACGACGCCGCCGATCCGAAATGGCCCGATCGCGACCGTTTCGTGCTCTCCGCCGGCCACGGCTCCATGCTGCTTTACGCTGTGCTCTATCTGACGGGCACGCCGGGCATGACGATCGACGAGATCAAGAATTTCCGCCAGCTCGGCTCCAAGACGCCGGGTCACCCGGAAAACTTTATCACTGAGGGCGTGGAGACGACGACCGGTCCGCTCGGCCAAGGCCTTGCAACGTCGGTGGGCATGGCGCTCGCCGAGCGCATGCTCAACGCCGAATTCGGAGACGTGGTCGATCACCACACCTATGTGCTCGCCTCCGACGGCGATCTGATGGAAGGCATTTCTCAGGAGGCGATTGCGATTGCGGGCCATCTGCGCCTGAACCGCATGATCGTCCTGTTCGACGACAACGGCATTTCCATCGATGGACCGCTTTCGGTGTCGGATTCAGTCGACCAGGTGAAGCGCTTCCAGGCCTGCGGCTGGAATGCCGTTCGCATTGATGGGCATGATCCGAAGGCCATCCTGCGCGCGATCCGCAAGGCGCAGCGCTCCGACAAGCCGACACTCATCGCCTGCAAGACGACGATCGGCTATGGCGCCCCCAAGCGCGCCGGCACGTCCAAGGCGCATGGCGAGCCGCTGGGTGCCGAGGAGATCGCAGGCGCCCGCACCGCGCTCGGCTGGACGGCTGAGCCCTTTGTGATCCCCGACGATATCCTCGACGCATGGCGCAAGGCCGGCCGCAAGGGCAAGCGCGTCGCAAAACTCTGGCGCGAAAGCAAGCTCGGCGCCCTGGATGCCGACAAGCGCGCCGAATTCGAGCGCCGCCTGAAGGGCGATCTGCCGCCAGCACTTGCCGACGTCGTGCGCGCCGCCAAGCAGCGGCTGGCTGAAGACCGGACGGAAATGGCGACCCGCAAGGCGTCCGAAGCTGCGCTCGGCTTCATCGCGCCCGCAGTGCCGGAACTCATCACCGGCTCGGCCGATCTCACGGGTTCGAACAACACCAAGGTCGCGGCGACCCCCGCGATCTCGCCCGGCAATTACCTGGGCCGGTTCGTCCATTGGGGCATCCGCGAACATGGCATGGCGGCTGCCGTCAACGGCATGGCGCTGCATGGCGGCTACATTCCGTCAGGCGCGACGTTCCTGGTCTTTGCCGATTATTGCCGCCCGTCGCTGCGCCTCGCAGCCCTGATGCAGACCCGCGCCATCCAGGTGATGACGCATGATTCCATCGGTCTGGGCGAAGACGGTCCGACGCATCAGCCGGTCGAGACGCTCGCTGGCCTGCGCGCAATCCCCAACCTGCTGGTGTTCCGTCCGGCCGACCAGACGGAGACCTACGAGTGCTGGCAGGCAGCGCTTGAGGCGCGCAACTCGCCCTCCATCCTCGCGCTGACCCGCCAGAACCTGCCGGCCGTTCGTACCAGCTTCGTCGAGGAAAACCTCTGCGCACGCGGCGCCTATGAGCTGGCACCTGCGCAGGGCGAGGCGCAGGTGACGATCTTCGCTTCTGGATCGGAAGTCTCGATTGCGCTCGAGGGCCGGGCGCTGCTTGCTGAAAAGGGCATTGCGGCGCGCGTCGTCTCCGTGCCCTGCATGGACCTGTTCTTCGAGCAGGATGAGGCCTATCGCCGAGAGATCGTCGGCGCCGCGCCGGTGCGTATCGCCGTCGAGGCCGCCATCCGCATGGGCTGGGACGCGCTCATCGGCGACGAAGGCGGGTTCGTGGGCATGAAGGGCTTTGGCGAAAGCGCGCCCTACAAGAAACTCTACGAGCATTTTAAGATTACTGCGCAAGAGATTGCCCAAGTCGCGCTGCAGCGTTTGCCGCGCTGACCACCTGACGCTATGACAACTTATCCATGAGGGGCTTTACTTGAGCCCGGCAGGCACAGACGAGGAGAGACAAAGATGACGGTCAAGGTCGCGATCAACGGATTTGGCCGGATCGGCCGCAATGTCTTGCGCGCCATCATCGAATCCGGTCGCACGGACATTCAGGTTGTTGCCATCAACGATCTCGGGCCGGTCGAAACCAATGCGCATCTGCTGCGCTTCGACTCGGTGCATGGCCGTTTCCCCTTCCCGGTGAAGGTGGATGGGGACACGATTGACGTCGGCTATGGCCCGATCAAGGTGACGGCTATCCGCAATCCCGCCGAACTGCCGCACAAGGCGCTCGGCGTCGATATCGCCATGGAATGCACGGGCATCTTCACGACCCGCGACAAGGCCAAGGCGCATCTGGATGCAGGCGCCAAGCGCGTCATCGTCTCGGCGCCCTGCGACGAGGCCGATCTGACGGTCGTGTTCGGCGTCAACCACGACAAGCTGACGAAGGACCATCTGGTCGTTTCCAACGCGTCCTGCACGACGAACTGCCTGTCGCCGGTCGCCAAGGTGCTGAACGACGCCATCGGCATCGAGCGTGGTTTCATGACCACGATCCACTCCTACACCGGCGACCAGCCGACGCTCGACACGATGCACAAGGATCTCTATCGCGGCCGGGCGGCGGCCCTGTCTATGATCCCAACTTCGACGGGTGCGGCAAAGGCCGTCGGCCTCGTGCTGCCGGAACTCAACGGCAAGCTCGATGGCTCCGCGATCCGCGTGCCGACCCCGAATGTTTCGGTCGTCGACCTGAAGTTCGTCGCCTCGCGCGCCACG
>JAQGKN010000199.1 GCA_028290085.1 Hyphomicrobiales bacterium | reverse complement strand
TTCGAGACGGCGGGTTCGCGCACGGCTTCAAATCGGTCGCTCCAGTGGGGCGAGCAGGTCGTGAAGCCGATCTTCGAATCGAAGGACGACTACGAGCTCATCTATCGCCTGTCGGAAAAGCTCGGCTTCGCCGACAAGATGTTCAAGCACATCAAGGTCGAGAACAAGCGTCCGGTGCCCGAGGATCTGCTCCGCGAGATCAACAGCGGCGGCTTCTCGACCGGCTATTCAGGCCAGAGCCCGGAGCGCCTCAAGGCGCATATGCAGAACCAGGGCAAGTTCGATCTCGTGACCCTGCGCGCCAAGGCCGATGTGCCTGACGTCGGCGGCGATTACTACGGCCTTCCCTGGCCGTGCTGGGGCAAGCCGGAGATCAAGCATCCCGGCACGCACACGCTCTACAACACCAACCTTCACGTGAAGGACGGCGGCGGCACGTTCCGCGCGCGTTTCGGCGTCGTCTATGCCGAGAAGCAGGCCGACGGCACGACGAAGGACGTCAACATTCTGGCCGAGGGCTCCTACAGCCTGGGCTCGGAACTGACCGACGGTTATCCGGAATTCACCTACGGCTTGCTGAAGAAACTCGGCTGGGACAAGGACCTCACGGAAACCGAACTCGCCACGATCACCAAGATCGGCGGCGCCACGCCCGATACTGTGGGCTGGGCGATCGATCTGTCTGGCGGCATCATCCGCGTCTGCCTCGAGCATGGCGTGATGGCTTACGGAAACGCCAAGGCCCGCGCTGTCGCGTGGAACCTGCCCGATCCCGTTCCCGTGCATCGCGAGCCGATCTACACGGCGCGTCCCGAACTCGTCGCCAAATATCCGACGCGTCCGGACGGACGGCAGTTCCGCATGGCCAATATCGGCGCCTCCATGCAGAAGGCCGCTGTGGACAAGGGCGTGGCGAAATCCTTCCCGATCATCCTCACATCCGGCCGTCTGGTCGAATATGAAGGCGGCGGCGAAGAGACGCGCTCGAACCGCTGGCTCGCCGAATTGCAGCAGGACATGTTCGTCGAAGTGAATACGTCCGATGCAGCCGAGCGCGGCATCGTCGATGGCGGATGGGTCTGGGTGAATGGTCCAGAGCACGATTCGAAGGCCCGCATGAAGGCGCTCGTCACCGATCGCGTGGGCAAGGGTGTGGCGTTCATGCCATTCCACTTCGCGGGCTGGTTCCAGGGCGTCGATCAGCGCGGAAACTATCCGAAGGGCACGGATCCGATCGTGCTCGGCGAAAGCGTGAACACGCTGACGACCTACGGCTACGATCCGGTCACGGGCATGCACGAAGGCAAGGTCACCCTCTGTCAAATCAGAGCGGCTTGAGGGGAGAACCGGAAATGGCTCGTGTCAAATTTCTCTGCGATGCGGATCGCTGCATCGAATGCAATGCCTGCGTGACGGCGTGCAAGAACGAACATGAAGTGCCGTGGGGCATCAACCGCCGCCGTGTCGTCACCATCAACGACGGCAAGCCCGGCGAGCGTTCCGTCTCGATGGCCTGCATGCATTGCACGGATGCGCCCTGCGCCGCCGTATGCCCCGTCTCGTGCTTCTACACGACGGCGGATGGCGTGGTTCTCCACTCCAAGGATCTGTGCATCGGCTGCGGCTATTGCTTCTACGCGTGCCCATTCGGCGCGCCGCAATATCCCAAGGTCGGCAACTTCGGTTCGCGCGGCAAGATGGACAAATGCACCTATTGCGCGGGCGGCCCGGAAGAGGATTCCACGCCCGCCGAATATGCGAAATACGGCGCCAACCGTCTCGCGGAAGGCAAGCTGCCGATCTGCGCGGAAATGTGCTCGACCAAGTCGCTGCTCGCAGGCGACGGCGCGATCATCGCGGAAATCTACAAGGAACGCGTGATGAAGCGCGGCTACGGCTCCGGCGCCTGGGGCTGGAAGACGGCCTACAAAGAAACAATCGCCAGCTGACCGTTCACCCCGCGCGAGATCGCGCGGGGCTCCTGCCCAATTCTCGAAAGGTCCTGAGATGTCGAGCCCGAGCTCATTCCTGATAACGGCCTTCGCCGCGCTGGCGCTGGTCGTCGCGCTCGCAGCGACTCCCGCTGCCGCCCAGAACAACAATTTCAATCCCACCGCGCAATCGGTGAAGGAAGACCAGCTGCTCAATGCGCTGAAGGACGGCGAGC
Source organism: Hyphomicrobiales bacterium (assembly GCA_028290085.1). GTDB lineage: Bacteria > Pseudomonadota > Alphaproteobacteria > Rhizobiales > Beijerinckiaceae > Terripilifer. Next base: position 16,410 of record JAQGKN010000199.1, on the reverse strand, counting down.
GCCTCACCGGGCGCATCTCCATTCCCGACCAGAAGGCTGCAAGCCTGATCCAGCCGGAAGGGCGCGAATGGCGCGTCTTCCATCAGGACAAGCTGCCGCTCATCGGCGGCGTGGTCCTACTGGGCATGCTGCTCGCACTCGCCCTGTTTTATCTGGTTCGCGGACGCATCCGCATCGACAGCGGCCCAGCGGGCGTGACCATCACGCGCTTCGCCACCTTGGACCGTTTCACGCATTGGCTGACGGCGGGTTGCTTCACGATCCTCGCGTTGTCGGGGCTCAACGTCTCCTTCGGCCGCATGCTGATCCTGCCCATTTTCGGGCCGGAAGCCTTCTCGGCGCTCGCCGGTTACGGCAAGATCGCGCATAACTTCCTGTCCTTTCCCTTCATGATCGGCATTGCGCTGATGTTCTTGATTTGGGTGCGCGACAACATCCCCGAAAAGCTCGATCTTGAATGGATCAAGCAGGGCGGCGGCCTGTTCTCGAAGGGCATGCACCCGGCGGCGAAGCGCTTCAACGCGGGCCAGAAGGTCGTGTTCTGGATCGTTTTCTTCGGTGGCCTCGCCATGTCCGTGTCGGGCTGGTTCCTGCTGTTTCCCTACATGGCGCAGGGGGGCGTTTCCTCGTTGCAGATCTGGACGACGTTGCACGCCGTGCTCGCGGTCGGCTTCATCGCCGCCATGCTGGCCCATGCCTATATCGGCTCAGTCGGCATGGAAGGCGCATTTGACGCCATGGGCTCGGGCGAAGTCGACCTGAACTGGGCCAAGGAGCATCACTCGCTCTGGGTCGCGGAAGAGCAGGCCAAGGGCCATGTTGGCGCAGGCCATCCCGTGGCCGCCGAATAGCAAGGAGGCGGACAGGGCTGTTCAACGCAGCCCGGGGCCTCTATTGCTCAGGCGAATGACCGCGCCGTCATTGCGAGCGAAGCGAAGCAATCCAGTACGTTCCCATCGACTCCTGGATTGCCGCGTCGCTTCGCTCCTCGCAATGACGCCCCGATGGTCGCGCCACTTCTGAGTTGCGGAGCGTTTTCATGCGGGTGATCGGACTGGCGGGCTGGAGCGGTGCAGGCAAGACGACATTGCTCACACGCGTCATTCCGGTCCTGATCGCACAAGGAATGCGCGTTTCCACCATCAAGCACGCGCATCACTCCTTCGACGTCGATATTCCCGGCAAGGACTCCTGGAAGCACCGCGAGGCAGGCGCCAGCGAAGTGCTCGTCTCCTCCGGCCGCCGCTTCGCCCTGATGCATGAATTGCGCAGTGAGGCGGAGCTGACGCTTCCCGAGCTTCTGGCCAGGATGTCGCCGGTCGATCTGGTGATCGTCGAAGGATTCAAGCGCGACCGCCACCCGAAAATCGAGGTGCATCGTGCGCAGAACGGTAAGCCGTTCCTGCATGTGGAAGATTCCGCCATCGTTGGACTCGTCACCGATGCCCCGGCGCAGACGCAACTGCCGCAGGCCCATCTCGATGACATCGGCGCCATAGCGGCTATGATCGAGAAACTGGCGGTGCCGCTGGCCGATGTGTTCGACCGGGCCTCCACGGGGAACTGACCCATGGCGCAACTCTCCGACGATTGCTTCGCCTTCGGCGGCAAGCTGCTGCCCGTCGATGACGCCGTGGCACTTATTTCGGCTCGCGTGGGCGCTGTCACAGAAACGCAAAGCGTGGCACTCGACGATGCTGATGGACGCGTGCTCGCTGAGGCGCTCATGGCGCCTCTGCCGCTGCCGCTCTTTACCAATTCCGCAGTCGATGGTTATGCGCTGCGCAGCGCGGACCTGCCCCATGACGCAGCTCGCGCGTTCCTTATCTCAGGACGCGTGCAGGCCGGCGCGGAAGCTGGCGCCATCGCAGCGGGAACAGCTGTGCGCATTTTTACCGGCGCGCCCATGCCCAATGGGGCCGACACGGTCTTCATGCAGGAGGACGTGACAGTTGACGAGGCCGGGCGCGTTGTCCTTCCCGCAGGGCTGCGGCCGGGCGCCAACATGCGGCCGGAAGGCGAAGACCTCGCGCGCGGTTCGCTTGCGCTGCCCGCAGGCCGCCGCCTGCGCCCGCAGGATATAGCACTTGCCGCAGCCCTCGGGCTCACGCATCTGGAGGTGCGTCGCCCCATCAAGGTCGCCGTCTTCTCGACGGGCAATGAAGTGGTCGCGCCCGGAGAGATACGAGCGCCCGCGCAACTCTACGATTCCAACCGCTTCATGCTGATCGCGCTCCTCAAGCGTCTCGGCTGCGAGATCTCCGATCTCGGCATCCTGCGCGACGACCGTGCGGCGCTTTCGGTCGCGCTGTCAGACGCTGCACAGAACCACGATCTCGTGCTGACCTCGGGCGGCGTCTCCACCGGCGAGGAAGATCACGTCAAGGCGAGCGTCGAATCTATCGGCAGCCTCGTGCTCTGGCGCATGGCGATCAAGCCGGGGCGGCCAGTGGCCATGGGCGTGATTGCGGGCACGCCGTTCATCGGCCTGCCGGGCAATCCCGTCGCGAGCTTCGTCACTTTCGCCTATGTCGTGCGTCCGGTGGTGCTGGCGCTGGCTGGCGCAGCGGCTGAGCCTTTGCATGCGCTGCCGATCCGCGCCGCTTTTCCCTACAAGAAAAAGCTGGGACGCCGCGAGTTCGTACGCGCCCATCTGCGCATCGCAGCCGACGGCGTGCACGAGGCGGTGAAATTTCCGCGCGAAGGCGCGGGGCTTCTGTCGTCACTAGTCGAAACCGACGGTCTGGTGGAACTCGGCGAGGACATCGAGCGCGTGCAGCCGGGCGACGCCGTCGGCTTCCTCGCCTATGCGTCGCTGATCTGAAGCCTCAGTCCACGATGAGGTTTTCGCCGGGGTCGCCGACGCGTGCGCTGCTGGTCGTGAAGGCGGTTGCCGACGTGCGCTGCTGCGTCGAGAGCAGATAGGATGCGGACGCGGCGAGCAGGGCGGCGACAACGACAGCTGATACGAATGCTTTCATGGGTCGCTCTCCCGCAGGGCTTATCCCTTACGAGAATCTATGGCGACGCTGCCACGCCAAATCAAGAGATCTCATGGTTGACGTGTCGCTTTCTCGATGAAATCGACCAGTGCTGCGCGATCTTCCGCGCTGATGACCTTCTGTTCCGGCATTTTCGTGCCGGGCGTGTAGGTCGAAGGGCCAAGCTCGAAGAGACGCGCGATCGTCTCTTTCGACCAGACGATGTCATGCGCAGCAAAGCCGCCGGAATAAGCGTAGCCGGGCGTAGTGCCGATGTGCCGGCCCATGACGCCGGCGAGCGAGGGCCCGGCACGCGGCGCTTCGCCCGCCTTTAACGCGTGGCAAACAGCACAGGCCTTGAACACTTCCGCGCCGCGGCTCCCATCGAGCCCAGCTGAAAAATCAACACCGCGCTCGATAACGACGGGTCCCAGATGTTCGCCATTGAGGGCATCCCAGCGTCGTACGATCCGGTCTCCGCCGCCGGTCAGCAACTGGCGTCCGTCGGGTGTAAAGGCGAGCGACCAGACGGGCAGGCCAGGGCCGTTCAGCGTGAAGCGCTTTTCGCCCGTGGCCGTGTCGAAAAAAACGACGGCGCCGCGCGGACTGGCCGCCGCCACCGTGCGGCCATCGGGCGAAAAGGCCACTGCAATCAGGGGTGATTCAGCAGCTTCGATCTGTTGGCGCAGCGCACCGGTGCCCGAGAGCAGGAACAACGAACCATCCGCTCCCCCGGCAGCAATGGTGCCATCGCGCGCCACCGCCAGCGCATTCAGCGGGGTCGGCAAACGCACGACGCGCGGCGCGGTGCCATCCAGCGGCCAGATGCGAAGCGTCCCGTCATACCCCGCACTGATGAGCGCATGTCCGTCGGGCGAAAAGGCAACGCCGTTGATGTTGCCCGGATGTCCTTCGAATGCACGACTTTCACCCCCTCCGAGCGGCGTCAGCCACACCGTCGAATCCCAAGATGACGACGCGATCCAGTGGCCGTCGGGCGACAGCGCCAGAGCCGAAATCGGTCCCTTGTGCACATTGAGCAGCCGCTCGGGCGCGGAGGCGCCGGTGCCCGCCCAGAGAGCAATACGGCCGTCCTCGCCAGCTGTGGCAAAGCGTCCGCCGGGCAGGGCAGCCACCGCATTCACGGCGCCCTCGTGCACGCGCAAGACGGCGAGCGCAATCCCGCGATCGAGCTGCCAGACGATGGCCGATTGATCGAAGCTGCCGGTGATCGCGCGCTGGCCATCCGGGGTGATGGCAATGGCCCGCACAGGCCCGCCGTGCCCGCGCAACTCCGGCTCGGCCACGGCGGGGGCGTGCCAGGCCACGGCAACAAACATCATCAGCCAAAATCGCATGTCGCCTCTCCCGCGCGGCCAATGCGTAACCTAGGGCAAATCACCTCCGATTCCAGCGGTTGACGTGCGCGCCCGCCTCGGCCATCTGAAGTGCATGGCCATGACGAAGCTCGACCTCACCGGTTTGAAATGTCCGCTGCCCGCGCTGAAGACGCGCAAGGCGTTGAAGGGCCTCGTGCCCGGCGACCGTCTGGAGGTGCATTGCACCGACCCGATGGCCGTGATCGACATTCCAAATCTCATTCGCGAAACCGGCGACAGCGTCGAGATCAGCTCGCGCGCCGACACGCATGTCGTGTTTCTTATCGAAAAGGCAGGGCAGCCGACATGACCACCGAACGCTGGCCGACAGAACTGCGCCTCTCCAAGGATCGCCGCACGCTGGCGATCACCTTCGATGATGGCGCCCATTTCGATCTTTCCGCCGAACTGTTGCGCATTGCGAGCCCCTCGGCCGAAGTGCAGGGGCACTCGGCGGCCGAGCGCAAGACGGTCGGAGGCAAACGCAATGTCAGCATCCTCTCGGTCGATGCCGTCGGCAATTACGCCGTGCGGCTCGGCTTCGATGACATGCACTCTACCGGCATTTTCTCCTGGATTTTCCTGCACGATCTCGGCAGCCACGCCGAGCAGCGGTTTCAGGATTATCTCACCGATCTCGCAGCCAAGGGCCTCGACCGCGACAAGCCGGGCATGCGCTGAGGTCTAAAGCAGAACTGAACGTCACATACAGCAGGGCTTGCATTTACCCGAACGTGCGGACGCGTTAGCTTGTACCCCTAGAGACAAACACGAAAGCGCGGTTCACGCGCGGGCACGCCCGGAGACACGGGCGGCCATCCGGGATGGGGAAACGCCATGCAGGGCATCAAGTCGCGCTATCGCCTCGGCGTCGACGTCGGCGGCACGCACACAGATCTCGTGCTGCTCGACACGCACAGCGGAACCTTCGCAGTTGAAAAGGTTTCTTCCACGCCGGCCAATCCAGCGCTCGGCGTGCTTAATGGCGTGGCCAAATTCGTCGCCAAGGGCATTTCTCCCGAAGACATCGCCTTCTTCGCGCATGGCACGACCATTACGACCAACGCGCTGCTCGAAATGCGCGGCGCGAAAGTCGGGCTGCTCATCACCAAGGGTTATCGCGCGGTGCAGGAGGTGCAGTCGCAGGCGCGCGACGGCAATCTCTTCGATTATTTCTACACCAAGCCCGAGCCCATCGCGCCCCAAAGCCTGACCCATGAAATCGCCGAAAGAGCCGATTATCATGGCAAGGTGCTCGTGCCGCTCGACCGCGAGGCCGTGCGCGTTGCTGCGCGCGCCTTGCAGGCGGCGGGTGTCGAATCCATCGCCGTCTCCTATCTCTTCTCCTTCATGAATCCGGAGCATGAGGAAGAAACACGTCGCATCATCGCCGAGGTCGCGCCGGGCATTCAGGTGTCCATTTCGAGCGAAGTGCTCCCACGCATCCGCGAATGGGCGCGTCTCTCGACGACGCTTCTCAATGCCTATCTCGAACCCGTTCTCGTGCGTTACATCGCCCATCTCAATGCCGGTCTCGATGAAGCCGGCGTCGTCACGCAGCAGCGCTTCCTCATGCAGTCGAATGGCGGCGTCATGCCTTTCACGGCGGCGATGGAGGGCGGACGCACCGTGCACACGCTGCTGTCGGGCCCCGCCGCAGGCGCGCAGGCGAGTGCCTATCTCGCGGCCGCAGACGCAGGCCACGGCCTCGTCACGCTCGACATGGGCGGCACCAGCGCTGACATCGCCTTCATCGAAGGCGGCGTTCCCCTGGAGGTCACCGAAGGCACGATTGCGCGCCGCCAGATCGACGTGCCCGCTCTCGACATGACGACGATTTCCGCAGGCGGCGGCTCCATTGCCTCCATCGACGGCGGCGGCTTTCTCACCGTGGGGCCGCAGAGCGCGGGCGCTGCACCGGGCCCCGCCTGTTACGGACGCGGCGGCACACGTCCCACTGTGACCGACGCCGACATCACCTGCGGCTATCTCAACCCCCATTATTTCCTAGGCGGCGCGCAGAGGCTCGATCTCGCCGCGGCGCGCGTAGCGCTCGAAGAGCATGTCGCAAAGCCGCTAGGACTCGACGCGCTGCAAGCAGCAGCGGGCATTCGCCGCATCGTTGACATGCGCATGGCCGACGAGGTCCGCGTCTTCGCCGCCAAGCGCGGCGTCGATCTCTCCACCTTCACGCTGCTGCCCTTCGGCGGTGCGGGCGCGGTTCACGCGGCGGCGGTCGCCGAAGAGCTCGGCATGAAGCGCATTCTCGTGCCGATGCGTCCGGGCGCCTTTTCCGCGCTGGGCCTGCTCTGCACAGATGTCGTGCACGATTACATCCGTTCGGAACTACGGCCCTTCATCGATGTCTCGCCCGAGCATGCCGAAGCGATCTACGCGGCACTGGAAGCCAAGGCGCGCCACGAGCTCGTGTCCGAGGGCATGAAGATCGAGGATGCGAAATTCTCGCGCGAACTCGACCTGCGCTACACCGGCCAGGGCTATGAATTGCGGACCCCGCTCGACGGTCTGTTCGACGGGCGTCTCGACGCGAAAGCCATGGCGGCGGCACGCGAACGTTTCGATCATCGCCATGCGCAGATCCACGGCCATGCCGCAGCCGACCGCCCGGTCGAAGTCGTCAGCTACCGCCTGCGCCTGCGCGTCTCAGTGCCCAAATACCAGCCACTTCTGGAAGACACGCCCGCGATGCCACGTCCCGTCAGCGAGGCGCAGAAAGGCGAGCGCCGTGTCTATTTCGATGGCGCCACGCCCGTCATGACACGCCTCTACGAACGCGACCGGCTCGACGTCGGCGCGGTGCTCGAAGGTCCCGCCATCGTCGAGCAATTCGATGCGACCACGGTCGTCAATCCCGGCTGGACCGCGCGTGTCGACGGCTTCCGCAATCTCGTACTCGAACGCAAGGACTGAGCCATGGACGCGATCACCATCCAGATCCTGCGCAACAAGATCGCCAGCCTCGTCGATGAAATGCACTATCATTTCTATCGCTCGGGCTATTCGACGATCATTCGCGAGTCGCGCGATTTCAGCTGCGTCATAGTCGATGCGACGGGACGCCTCATCGTCGCGCCGCCGATGTTCTTCCACGCGCCCGTCTATCGGCATCTCGTCGGACGCATCCTTGAAGTCTACGGCGATGGTGGCATCGAGCCGGGTGATGTTTTCGTTTCGAACCACCCCTACGAAGGCGGCTTGCCGCATGTCTCCGACATGGCTTTCGTTCTACCCGTTTTCGCGGACGGAAAGATTGTCGCCTTTTCAGGCTCCATCGCGCACAAGGCCGATATCGGCGGCACCGTGCCGGGCTCGACCTCGGCGAATGCGACGGAAATCTTCCACGAAGGGCTCCTGATTCCGCCCATCAAGATCCGCGCGGGCGGCAAAGCGCTGCCCGACATCGAACGGCTCATCCTCGCCAACACGCGCCAGCCCGCGCTGGTGCGCGGTGATGTCACGGCGCAGATAGCAGTCACGGAAATGGGCGCAACGCGCGTGGGTGAATTGTGCGAACGCTTCGGTGCGGACACAATCACGGAGGCCTTCGCAGCCATCCTCAAGGGCGCGGCCGACGAATTGCGCGGCGCTATCGCGAAGCTGCCGGAAGGCACCTCGTCGGCGCAAGGCTGGCTCGACAGCGACGGCGTTGTCATGGACAAGCCGATCAAGCAGGCCGTCAACATCAGTGTGAAGGATGGACTCGCGACGTTCGACTTCTCCGACAGCGATCCGCAGGCGAAAGGTCCCGTGAATCTGCGGCCGTCCATGGTCGAGGCCTGCGTCTTCTACGCGCTCATCGGCAGCCTCGGGCCGCGCTTCGCGTTCAACGACGGCATGCGCGACGCCGTGCGCTTCATCTACAAGCCGCGCACGATCACCAATGCGGAAGCGCCCGCGCCCGTCTCCAATTACCAGATGGTCAATCTGAAACTCGTCGATGTCATTCTCGACGCCATGGCGCATTTTCATCCCGCGCGTGCGACGGCTGGCGCGGGGTCGTCGAGCGCATTGCTCATCAACTGGAGCAAGGGCCGGCCGGGCGGCTCCAACATGCAATATGAGATCGTCGGCTCCGCCTATGGCGGCGGCATGGGCCACGACGGCACGTCGGCGACAGCCGCCCATCTCAGCAATCTGCACATCACACCGATCGAGATTCTCGAATCGGAATATCCCTGCCGCATCACGCGTTTCGAAATGGTGCCCGACACCGGCGGCGCTGGCCGCTGGCGTGGCGGGCAAAGCATGCTGCGCGAATATGAGTTGCTCGAAGATGCCAGCGTCATCCGCCGATTCGACAAGAGCCGCTTCCCGCCCAATGGCGTGGAAGGCGGGCACGATGGCGGGCCCGGGCGCTTCGTCGTCAATCCCGGCACGCCGGAAGAGCAGGTGGTGCGCGCCTCCGCGCGCTTCGAACTGAAGGCAGGCGACCGCTTCCTTCTGCAAAGCGCGGGCGGTGGCGGCTATGGCGATCCACATGCACGTGACGAAGCCGCACTCGCCAAGGATATCGCGGAAGGCCGCGTCACAGCCCACGCCGCTGAAGCTGAATACGGACACAAGATCCGCATATAAAACGGGAGACAATCATGACCGGTACGCAAAAAGAAAAAGTCGGCATCATTGGCGTCGGACGCATGGGTCAGCCCATGGTGAAGCACCTTCTGAAGCACGGCTATACGGTCACGGCGCATGATATCAGCGCGGATAATGTTGCAAAGGTCCGCGAGATGGGCGCAAGCATTGCGGCGACTTCGGCCCAAGTCGGTGCTGCCAGCGACTTCGTGATCCTCGGCGTCGGCTATGACGAAGAGGTCAATGCCGTCGTGTTGGGCGAACACGGCTTGCTCGCGGCGTTGAAGCCCGGAGCGATCATTGCTGTGTCATCAACGGTCGCCCCGGACACAGTGAAAGCGCTCGATGAACAGGCGCGCGCCAAGGGCGTCGATATTCTCGATGCGCCGATCTGCCGGGGTCGCTGGTTCGCGGACGAAGGCAAGCTGCTGGCGCTATTCGGTGGCAAGCCGGAAGTCGTCGAGCGCGGCCGCGCCGTCTTTGGCACCTTTGCGTCGGATATCGCGCATCTTGGCGACGTCGGTCACGGGCAGGTTGCCAAGGCCATGAACAATCTCCTGCTGTGGATCACGTCCATCGGCCTCATCGAAGCCGGCCGCATCGCCGAGTCGACGGGCATCGATCTTCCAAAACTGCGCGATGCGCTGATGATGAGTTCCGGGAAAAGCCAGGCGCTCGAAGACTGGGATCAAACCAGCTTCACATGGGCGCTGAAAGACATGCAGATCGTGTCGAAAATTTCAGATCAAGCGGGCCTTGCCGCGCCCATCACTGGCGCGGTGAAGGAACTCGTCAAGGAAGCGCGTCGCATCAAGGCGACCAACCCGCCGCAATGGACGCGGCCTTCCTGAAAAGCCGCATGCTGGAGGCACATCGCCTCCAGCATGTTTTGAGCGTTAAATGCCGACGGGCACCATCTCGTTGTAGAGCGCGATCACATCCTTCGGCGTCGATGCCGAACGTGTGACGAGCTGCTTCACGGCGTTGCCGTCGATGGGTGACAATTCGATATTCACCTTCGCGGCATCAGCCTGGAATTCCGCGTCGCGCGTCATGTCCATGAAGGCCTTCTGCAACGCAGCCGCGCGGTCGGCGGGCACGTCGGGCGGAGCGAGGAACGGAAGTGCCATGAAGAAGGGCAGTTCCGCGAATTCGATCAGCGAGCGCATGCGGTCGTCAGGCGCAAGTTCGCGTCCTGTCGGCACGTCGGGCAGATCTTTCAGCCGCGTGAGGCGTCCAAATTGCACGAGCGGGCGCACCTTCTTGTTCTCCCAGAGGAAGGGCTGGCCGGCGCGAACGGAATTGTAGCCGATCACTTGCCCGTCGAGCTCGCGCCGCTCCATCGCGACGAACATGGGCGCCGCGCCGGGATATCCGCGCACCACGTCGATGTTCAATCCGAGCACCGTCTTGGCGATGATCGCGAAGGTGAGATTGGTCGAGCCAGGCTGGTCCGCACCGAGCTTGACGAGCGTGCCGGCCTTGCGGAGATCCGCCGCGCTCTTCACAGGATGATCGCTGTTGACGAGCAGCAGATAGCCGTCGTCCGCATAGGAAGACAGCGAGCCGAGCCAGGTGAATTTCTGCGGGTCGAATTTGGCGTTGGCATTGCCCTGAATCGCCAGCTGCATCGTGCCGCGCTGAATGATCGAGAGCACGGTGCCGTCGCGCTCTGCCGTATTGTAGAGCTTGTTGGCCGCGACAAGTCCGCCGCCACCAGGGATATTCTGCACGACGACATTGGGCACGCCGGGAATGAAGCGCCCGATGTGGCGCGCAGCGAGCCGCGCCGAGATGTCGTTGATGCCGCCCGGCGAGGTCGGCACATAGAGTGTGACGGTGCGGCCCTTGTAAAAGGTCTCCACCGCATCCTGTGCAAAGGCTGCGGGCGCGGCGAGCCCGAGAGCAGCCGCTGTACCCACACCACCAAGCAGAACTTCGCGTCGATTCATGCCATCCTCCCAGTCACATTCTTTTAGTTGTTGGTCGCAGTACCGAGGCCTCACTCGGCCACGAGCGTCTTGAATCGCGCGAGAACGTCGGGTGGCGTCGTGCTCGCATCCTCGATCAGCTTGCGCACCGCATTGCCGTCGATGGCGCTGATGTCGATGCCGATCTTCTGCGCATCAGCGAGGAAAGCCGGATCCTTCGTCATGGCCATGAACCCGTCCTGCAGCGCCTTCGCGCGATCCTCGGGAATGCCGGGCGGTCCGGCGAAGGGCATCGCCATGAAGAAGGGCAGCTCTGCGAAAGCGAGCAAAGCCTTGTCCTTCGGATCACTCACGAGTTCGCGTCCCGTGGGCACATCCGGCATGTCCGCCATGCGTGTCAGGCGTCCGAACTGCACGACGGGGCGCACTTTTTTCGAGGTCCACAAGTCGCGCTGACCCGACAGCACGGCGCTGAGATCTATAGTCTGTCCCTCGACCTCGCCGCGCTGCATCGCGAGCGTAATGTCGGTGGCGCCTGGAAAGCCGCGCACGACCTGCACATTCAGCTTCAGCACGTCGCGCGCGAGCAGTGCGAACGTCACATTGGTCGAGCCGGTGCGGTTGGCGCCGAGCGGCGTCGCGGGCCCCGGCTTGCGCAGGTCTTCGGCCGTCTTTGCAGCGGCTGTCGTGTTCAACAGCAGCATGTAGGCGTCGTTCGCATAAGACGAAAGCGAGCCCAGCCATGTGAACTTCACCGGGTCGAAATTGGCGTTGGGGTCGCCCATGATCTGGAACTGCGGCAGCGCCCGCCCCATGATCGAGAGCGTGAGCCCATCCTTGTCGACCGAGTTGGCGAGGCGGTTGGCGAGAGCCAATCCGCCCGCGCTCGGCTGGTTCTGCACGACGATGGTCGGCTTGCCCGGAATATAGCGATCGAGATGGCGTGCGACGAGGCGCGCTGCAAGATCGTTAAGCCCGCCAGCCGTGAAGGGGACGATCAGACTGATCGTCTTGCCCTTGTAAAAAGCCTCGACAGACGGAGCCTGCGCAAAAACAGCGCTGGGAGCGAGCGTCGCGAGGGCAGTGCAGATTGCCACCGCGCGTCGCGTCGGGAACCATGACATCAAACATTTCCTCCTTGTGTCTCCGCTTGCTGCGGAGTGTCGTTCAGCGCGGCAAAGGCGGCAGCGTTTCGAGCAATGTGCCGAAGCCCTTTTTGGGCTCGTTGATGTGCAGGCGTTTCTGCACTTCCCACACGCGCGCAGGGACAGGATGAATGACGGGAACCTGTAGATCCTGTTCGAGCATGTGGACGATGTTCAGCACGCGCCAGCCGGAGCCGAGCATGTAGATGGCGTCTGCGCCGCCCGCTTTCAGGAAGGTCTTCTTGATATGGCCATAGACCTGTTCGCCGGACAATTCCTGCGCACGGTCGAAGGGCACGTCGATACCTTCCATGGAGCGCACGGAGATTCCGGCGTCCTCGAAATAGCGCGCAAAGGTCGCGTTGATGTCGCCCGGGAAATAAGTGGCGCCGACGATGGTCTTGGCGCCCAGCGCTCTCAGTGCGGTGATGTGGTTCTGGCCCGAGGTGAAGATCGGAACGCCGAACTTCTCTTCCCAGCCGCGCACGATTTCGGCTTCGCGCTTGAAGCCCTGCACCATGAAAGGCGGCGCGCCGGAGGGGTGGATGAGATCGCAGCCGGCATCTGCGCAGATCTTGATCTGCGCCTCATAGGCTGAAAAAACCGACTCGAATTCGTCGCGTGTGCCGCGGCTGATGTTGAGAAACATCGGGATGACGCCGATGCCTTCGGGTGAGAGCCGGATGAATTCTTCGGTGGATCCCGGACGCAATGTCGGATGCACCATACCGACCGTGCCGCGCCAGCTCGAAAAAGCCATATCAAACCTCCCGTTTCGCTCCGCTGTCTCGGGCCACTTTGGCCGGCGCGGATGTCGGGAGACAGTCTAGTGGTCTATAGGCCGTTTGGCCAAGCGCCGTTTTTGCGCAATGCAAAAGAGAAGCCCCGGAACGCATGCGCGCCCGGGGCTTCTTTCATCCTGAAACAGCCTCAGACGGCGACCTTGAACTTGTCCATTTTGGGCACGACATCGTTTTTGCGCATTTCTTCCAGCCACTCGCGGTGGATGCGGGGATCCTGATCTTCGTATTCGATCTGGTCACCGCCTTCCTTGATGCTGAGCGAAACTGCGCCCTTCTCACCGTTCACGCCGAGCAGCGAGCGGCGCTGCGCGAGCATGGTCGGATAACGCAGGCCCCCGACCGCAGTCGCGAGATAGCGCGCCGGTGCCTGGCTCGTGTTGAAATGCTGGTGGAACTGCTGGTCGGCTGGCGGAAACACGGTGCCGTGCTTCCAGTCGATGCGGATGAAATCCTGCTGTTCCTTGTACCAGAGCAGCGAATAGCCATGGCCTGTCACGCACATCACATGAAAGCTCGGTCCATGCTTGTGGCCCTTCTTGTAGGTGCCGACAGGCATTTCCGAAATATGCGCATGCATGATTCCGTCGGCGAGCACGAACATGATGTTGGTGCCGCCAGCACCTCGGTCGCCCCATGACTTCAGCTCGATGGCGGCGAGATCGGGAACGAAGTTCGTCTCCCACATGTGATTGCCGGGGCGCACGGTGATGAGGTCACCTTCGCCGGCGAAATAGCCCTGCTTGCCCGCGCGCGCCATGAAGTCGCGGTCCGTGTTGAGCACGAAATCCTCGTCGTGGAACACGTTCAAGATCATCGGCAGATTGGTGGTGGAGACGAGCAAGGCCCGGTCGCGGCCGCTGCCGTTGAAGTGGCGATGCCTGGCATTCAACGGGATCGCAAAAAGGCTCTTGGGGCCCCACTCGAAGCTGCGCTTGGTGCCGTCGGCGAATTCGACCTGCGTCGAGCCGGTGCCTTCGAGCACATAGATCACATCTTCGTAAAGATGGCGCTGCGGCAACGTCGATTGGCCCGGGCCGATGTCGAACAGGAACATGTTGGAGAAGTCGCCACGGCCCTTCAGATGCACGGCCGCACCCTTCACGCCGTAACGTGCCCAGGGCTTCGTCTCGACCGAGAACAGGTCGATGCCGTAATCCTCGGTGACCGGAAGGCCTTCGCGCGCAACCCAGTCGAGATAGGGATCGACCCCGTAGCGCGGTGCATCTTGTGTGCTCATGCGAACCTCCCGATTCCTTATTGTTGATGGTGTGAACCGGCCAGCACGTTGGCTGGCCGGGATGTCTCAGGAAAACAGCAGCGACTTGATGACGACCGGAACGACACCTGGCGGCGAGATCAATTCGCCGACGTCGACATAATCCAGCTCCTGCAATTGCACGCCGTCGATGGAGACGAGCGGCCCCTCCAGCCCGACTTCGTCGGAAAGGAGGCGCCCCATCGTGCGGCCCACATCGCCGTCGATCATCAGGCACAGCAGATTGGTGCGCTTGCCGTCTGGCGCAACCGCATCCTTGATCGCGCGCGCGGCGGAATAGAGGCGGGTATATTCGGGATCGCCATGCCAGGGAAAGGCGATGGCCATGCGCGCCGAGGTTTCGAGGTCGAGCTGCGCGATCTTTTCCAGAATGCGTTTCGTCACGAGTTCGGGCGCGATCTCGTCGGAGAGATCCATGCCAACCTGAATGACCGGCACATTGTGCACGGGCAGGGCGCCCTCGGGCGGCAGGTAGATCGTCTTGCCGCTCACCTGCACGGTGAACTGCGAGGCGCCGATAACGGTCGCGCGAATGCGGTTACCCGGATCGCTCATCGGCAGGCTTGAGCGCGCCGCGAGCTTGGTGCGGATGGCGGCCGCGAGCGGCTTGGCAATGTCGCCGAATTCCGCTTCTTCCGTCCCGAAGATATATTCGGAGACTCCGCCGGAGAACGTGAGGATGGTGGGCACGAGGCTGCGGTCGAGCGGCTCGGTCAGTTCGAGCTTACGTCCGAGATCGTCGCGCGCGCCGCCCGTGATCTGGTCGACCGCGAGCTCCGCCAGCCGATCCGCGATCTTCTTGCGCGTCATGGCGTTGGAGAGTGCGCCGGGCGTCGTCGAGAGGCCGAGATCGTCGGCGACGAGATGCGCCGATTCGTCCACGCGCGTCCAGCCCTCGCGTCCGTCATGGGCAATCAGGCGACCGCCGACAGCAAAGGCTGCGACGCTGCGGATGACGCCCTTCTCGATGAGCGACAGCTTTGTCGTGCCACCGCCGATATCGACGTGCAGCACAACAGCGTCCTGCGCTTTCGAGAGCGCGACTGCGCCCGAGCCATGCGCGGCCAAAGTGCATTCAAGCTTATGTCCGGCCGTCGCGCAGACGAACTTGCCAGCTTCTTCCGCGAACAATTCGTCGATCGCCCGCGCATTGCTGCGCTTGATCGCCTCGCCGGTGAGAATCACGGCGCCGGTATCGACATCCTCGCGGCGTATCCGCGCGGCGGCGTAGGAGCCATAAATAAAGTCTTCGAGCGCCCGGGCATCGATGGAGCCATTGGGCAAGAAGGGCGTCAACATGATCGGCGAGCGCCAGAGCACTTCGCGATTGGTGACGAGGAAGCGGGCGGAAAGGCCCTGCGACTGACGCTGCAATGTCACTTTCGCGAAGAGCAGATGCGAGGTCGAGCTGCCGATGTCGATCCCGATGGTCTTGAGTTCGACGGTTTCCTGGCTCCAGATCCAGGCCGCCATGGCAGCCTTGTCTTCTTCCGACATTCCCGCGTGATCGTGGTCTTCATCGAGATCGTGCATTCGAACCTTCTTGGCAGGGCGCGTAAGGCAGGGGGGGGCGGGAGGGCCTGCAGCCCGCCCCCAAGCCTTTTTAGCGAGGGAGCGGGCACAAGTCATGAGAACTCTATTCGGCGGCTGAGGTCGACGGCTGCGCCGCATGGGCCAGCTCTTCCGGCGTCACGCCCATCAGGCGCCAATCGGTCGTTTTGGGCACCACGCCCTCGAAGGACATGAGCCTGTTGTGGGGAATGCGGGGCTCCATCGTGCCGATGGCAGGGCCACCCGCCTGGAAGGTTTTCGCGGCTTCAACCATCTGCTTGCGGAACTCCACGATGGCGAGGTCGCTGGCGCCGAGCCGGTCGAAGGTGCGGTCGGCGATGGGACCCATCGTCTCCCACATCACGATGTCCTGGTTCGGAATGCCGGGAATGCCGGTGAAATTCCCGAGCTTCATCGCCTGCCGGTCCTGCAGGTAATTGTTGGCGCGCGTGCGCACCTTGCGGAAATTCTTGTCGACGTCGATGCCGACCTGCGCATGCAGGAATTTGCGCCATTCCTCCGTCGAGGGCACCGTCGCGCCGCCCCATGCAATGAAGTGGAAAGCCGTGTGCGTGTCGTCGGTGGGCACATGCAGGATGGCTACATTGTACATGTTGTTGGGCGGGATCAGCACGGAATAGGGTGCGATGAAGAGTGTCGTGCGGATGTAGTCATGCGTGTTCGGATTGTTGATCGGACGCCGGATCGCGGCATAGCGAAAGCCGAAGCTCGTGTGCTGCACTTGCAG
>JAQGKN010000161.1 GCA_028290085.1 Hyphomicrobiales bacterium | reverse complement strand
TCTGGCTGATCCAGTGCCGCAGGCTCGCAAAGAGGCCCGTTCCTGCGAGCTTGGAAATGCGCTTGGCCGCAGCGCCCGCATGCATGGTGCGGCCATAGCGGCAGGAGCAGAGCGCATCATGCGCCTGTGGCTCGCTGAGCTCGAAAAAGGCCAGGGCCTCGCCGAGCCTGTCAGATGATAACCCCGCAGCGCGCAAGGCAGGCTGTTCCAGGGCGATGGACAGGGGTGAGCCGTCGACCCTCAAGCCGGTGCGTTCAGAGGGTGCCACCCATTCGATTTCGGGCAGCGGATTGAGAACCCTCGCCGGATCGCGTTCAAGGGCCTCGACCCAGATCGCGATCTTCTGGGCACGCGTCAGTCTGGTAACGATAGGGGTGATGTGTGCGATATCTTTAAGATCGGCCAGGGATTTGAATTCCATGACACCCTCCTGGGGCAAACCGCATCTCGACGAAAACGCAAGCCGAGCGTGTTCGTTCGATTCTGCGGCCGCTCAGGTCCGCTTTTCTGAAACCTCGCTCCAGGGTGCCGCCTCGCCGCTGAAGAGGCTGACGAGACGCCCGGCCTCGCCCACCTCGATCTCCTCCGCGATCCGCGCGGGCCGCTCCTCGTAGGCGACGCGCTCTTCGTTGGGCGCGAGACCGTAAAAGGCAGGGCCATTCAGCGAGGCGAACCCCTCAAAGGCATCGAGCTGGTTCTCCTCGGCGAAGACCTGAAGATAAGCGGCGAGCGCAACAGGCGCCGAAAACACCCCCGCGCAACCGCAATCGGCCTCCTTGAGGTGGCGCAGATGCGGCGCCGTGTCCGTTCCGAGGAAGAAGCAGGTCTCCCCGCCGGTGGCAGCCTTGCGGAGCGCCAGGCGATGTTGTTCGCGCTTGAGGACCGGTAGGCAATACATGTGCGGGCGCAAGCCCCCCTGGAACAGCGCATTGCGATTGTAGAGCAGGTGCTGCGGGGTGATCGTCGCGCCCATCCGGCCGGCGTGCGCACGCACCAGCGCCGCGCCCTCCTCCGTCGTGATGTGCTCCATCACGACGCGCAAGCCCGGCAGACGTGCCAGCAGCGGCGCCAGCACCTCCTCGGCAAAGCGCGCCTCGCGGTCGAAAATATCGACCTCCGGCCGCGTCACCTCGCCATGGGTGAGCAGCGGAATACCGTTCTCGGCCATCGCCTCGAGCACCGGCATGATGGTTTCGACCGAGGTCACCCCGTGTGCGGAATTGGTTGTGGCATGTGCGGGATAGAGCTTGGCCGCCGTGAAGATACCCGCCTTGTGCCCGGCAACGAGATCGCGCGCGTCCGTGTGGTCGGTGAGGTAGCAGGTCATCAGCGGCGTGAAGGACACACCCTCCGGCACACAGGACAGGATGCGGGCGCGGTAGGCCTCGGCCAGCGCGGCCGTCGTCACTGGAGGCGTGAGGTTGAGCATGACGATGGCGCGCCCGAAGGCGCGGGCCGTGTAGGGCACGACGGCCTTCATCATGGCTCCATCGCGGAAATGCACGTGCCAGTCATCCGGACGGCGGAAGGTCAGCCTGCGCATGGGCAAAGTCTCCTGAAGTCGTTTGTGCGTCTTTCGCACGAAGACGCCGCCGTGCAAAGCGACCTCTCAACCCGTGGCGGCCCGTGGGCTGCGCAGCACCACGACGCCGACGCCCATCGCCACGCGCGGCTCCAGAACCATGTGCACGGAATCACGCAGCGCGCGGAAGGAGAAGGGCTTGCGCAGGAAATCGCTGGCCCCCGCCTGCAGCGCAGCCACCCAATAATCCTCGGACAGGTTGGCCGTCATCAGGATGAAAGGAGTCGGCACAAGCCGATGCTCGCCGCGCACATGCACCAGAAGGTCGAAACCGCTCGTCGGTTCCATGTTCCAGTCACTGAGGATCATGTCGTAGCGCATCAGGGCGAGCTGCTCGCGGGCGGATTCCGCGTCCGAGACGGCCTCGATCCGGCCAAAGCCGATCCGCGCCAGCATCAGCTTCGCGGCTTCGAGGAAAGCCGGATCATCCTCGACCAGCAGCACGGACAGGGAAGAAAACATGACTGACGCGCTCCGCCTGATCCGGGCTGCACCGATCTGGCGCGAGTTTGCGCCTGATTCGGGCACATTCACCCCACTCGCTAAGGGGTGACCATTCGGGCAGATCGAGTCATTTCCGTGATGAGAACCGGAATTTAGTGTTGAAGCGACTGATTCAAAATGAAAATACCGATGTAAACTCTCAGACGAGCTTGCCCGAGCGCTTCAAGCGCGGGTCGAGATTGTCGCGCAGCACGTCGCCCAGAAGGTTGATTGCGAGCACCGTCACAAAAATTGCCATGCCCGGAAACACCGCGATCCACCACGCCGTGCTGACATAGGCGCGGCCATCCGCCAGCATCCCGCCCCATGTCGGCACGTCAGGCGGCACGCCAAGCCCCAGAAACGACAGGCTCGCCTCCGCGATGATGGCCGCCGCCATGGCGAAGGTGCCGATGACCAGCGCCGACTGGAACAGATTGGGGATCAGGTGGCGCAGGATGATGCGCGTGTTGCTGGCGCCCAGCGAACGCGCCGCGACGATATATTCGCGTTCCTTCAGCGTGAGCGCATTGGCGCGCGCGACGCGGCAATAGGGAATCCAGCGCTGCAGCGCCAGCGCCAGGATGAGAATGCCGAGGCTCTGGCCCAGAAACGCCACCACCGCGATGGCGAGGAGCAGCGGCGGGAAAGCCCAGAACACTTCGACGATCTTCTGGATGAAGAAATCGGTGCGCCCGCCGAAATAGCCTGAGATCACGCCGAGCAACAATCCGCAGGCACCGGAGATCGCAACCACCGCCACGGCGATAATCATGGAAATGCGCGCGCCGTAGATCACGCGCGAGAGAATGTCGCGTCCCACGTGATCCGTCCCGAAGGGATGAAACGGCGCCATGGAGGGCCCGAGCATGGCTTTCGACAGATCCTGCAGCTGCGGATCAAACGGCGCCACCAGCGGTGCGAAGACCGCGCAGATCACGAGCACAATGAGCACGGCGATGCTGGACGCACTCTTGAACTTCAGCCACGGACGCACCGCGCGCAGCCACGCCGGTCGCGTGGGAGCGCGCACGGTTTCTGCGAGTTCGCTAGGCGCCAAGACGGATCCTCGGATCGAATGCGGCATAAAGCAGATCCACCAGCAGGTTCACAAGAATGAAGAGGCACGTGTAAACGAGCACCACGCCGGTCACGAGCGGGTAGTCGCGTGCGCCAATGCCCTGCAGCAAAAGGCTGCCGATTCCGGGCCAGGCAAACACTGTCTCGATGATGATCGAGCCCGACAGCAGAGCGCCGAACTCGAGTCCGACCACGGTGATGACCGTCACCAGCGCATTGCGGAACCCGTGCTTCCAGATCACCCTGCTTTCAGGCACACCTTTGGCACGCGCTGTCATCACGTAATCTTCGCCGAGCACATCGAGCATGGACGAGCGCGTGACGCGCATGACAATGCCCACCATGTTCAGGCTCAGCACGAAGGCTGGCATCACCATGTGCAACAGCGCGTCACGCAAGGCCTCGCCGTTTCCATGCAGAACGGCATCGAGCAAGGCAAAGCCAGTAATCGGATCGTCCGCCAAACCCAGCGTTTCGCGCCCGCTCGACGGCAGCCAGTTGAAGTAGCCGGAGAAGACGAGGATCAGCACGATCGCCAACCAGAAATGCGGCATGCTGATGCCGATGAACCCCGCCGTCGAGCCCAGCGTATCGACCCAGGAATGTGGACGCGCCGCGGCCCAGACACCAAGCGGTAAGGCGATCACGATGGCGATCAGCGTGGCGAGCAACGCCAGTTCGAGGCTCGCGGGAAAGCGCTCCGCTATAAGCGATGTCACCGGCTCGCTGTATTTGAAGCTCTCGCC
>JAQGKN010000155.1 GCA_028290085.1 Hyphomicrobiales bacterium | reverse complement strand
GCAGACATGGGCCGACGCGCCCGCCTGGGACACCGGACATTGGTTGAACGGGCGGCTCGAAGCGACACCGATTGACCGGCTCGTGCAGGCCGTGCTCTCCGACCTACTGGATGCACCCTGGCCCGATCTGTCGCCGTTGGAAAGCATGGCGGAAGGTTACGTGATTGACCGCGTTGTCTCTCCGCGCGGCGCGCTGGAACCGCTCGCCGCATTCTTCGGCTTCGATGCTGTGATCTCGTCGGGCACGGTGCGCTTTCTCGACCGTCGCGCGGGCACGCTCACGCATGTGACGACGGAGGATATCGTGCCGGGAAAGGATGGCACGCTGATTCAGTTGACGCGCGCCGACGACACCGATCTGCCGCACGAGCTGAGTGTCGCCTTCAGCGAGTCCGAATGGGATTACAGGCCTGCGACGACGCTCTCGCGGCGGCTTGAAGGTGTCACTCGGCGGAGTTCGCAGACGGATATTCCATTGGTCACGACACGCGCTCAGGCGCAACGCGCGGCCGATGTGTGGTTGCAGGACCTTTGGGTCGCACGCGAAACCGCGCAGGTGACTTTGCGTCCAGGCTTCGCGGCGCTCGAAGTAGGCGACCTCCTGGGCCTGCCTCTGGGTGGCGGAGAACGATTGTTCCGCATTCTTCGCGCAACGGATGCGTCGCGGCGAACCTTCGAATGCCGCGCTGTGGACCTTGCAGTCCACGATCACGCGGCGCCCAAACTCGCGCGGCGTGCGGTCGCTGCGCCACGGCTTCCGGGGCCAGCGCGCGTCGAAGTTCTCGATCTGGCTGTGGCGCGGCCAGATCCGCCTGTTTTGCAATATCTCGCAACATTCGCCGATCCCTGGCCCGGCGCCATGGCTTTGTGGCGATCGACGGGATCTTCAAGTTTCGAGTTCGTGCAGCAGATCGGCAGATCAGCCATCGTCGGCCAGACGCTGGATGATCTCGGGCCCGGACCCATCGGCGTTTTTGACCGTGCCAATGTGTTTCGCGTCAGCATGTCGGGCGGTGCGCTTTCGTCGGCCGTTGACCTCGATGTGTTGGCCGGCCGCAATCTGCTCGCTGTGAAGGGTGCGGATGGGGCCTGTGAAATCGTCGGATTCGCCAACGCCGAGCTGATTGGCACGCAGACGTGGCGTCTCTCGCATTTGTTGCGCGGCATCGGCGGCCAGGAGCAGTTGGCATCGCGGCACCTGCCAGCGGGAGCAAGTGTAATCGTGCTCGACGATGCCGTGATCAGGCTCACCACGAGCACCGATGCGCTCGGCAAGTCCACGCGCTACCGTATCGGCCCCATGGCCCGCGATCATGCCGATGCCGCCTATGTGGAGGTCGAAACGACGGCGGGGCCGTTGTCTTTACAGCCTTACGCGCCCGTTCGACCCGGGGCGGTCCGGACTGCGAGCGGCGTGCAGATCTCCTTCCTGCGCCGTTCGCGCCGCGACGCTGACGGATGGGAGACGATCGACATTCCGCTGGGAGAGAGCAGCGAATCCTATCTCGTTGAAATACTCGCGGCAGGAGCTGTCATTCGCACGCTTGCCGCATCAACGCAGTCGGTCCTTTACCCAACGGCCTTGGAGCAAGCGGACTTTGGAAGCGCGCAGAAGATGCTGACTTTGAGAATTGTGCAGATGAGCAGCGTCGTCGGACGCGGGCTTCCACTCGAGGCGACGATTTCCGTTCTCTGATTTTTAAAAAAGGAAGACCATGCCTGATACATTGCGTCTGGCGCTGCCGCGGATCGATGCCGCGCAGTCGCAGAAACACGTCACGCATAACGAAGCGCTGGCGCTCATCGATGCCTGCGTGCATCTCTCCGTTGTCGATCGGGGGCGCCTCTCGCCGCCCGCCGCGCCTGTGGAAGGAAGCCGCTATCTGCTCGGCGCGCAGCCAACGGGGGTTTTCGCGGCCTATGCCGGCGCCGTCGCGAGTTTCGAAGATGGCGCCTGGCGCTTCCTCGTGCCGCGCATAGGCTGGCGTGCTTATGTGGAAAGCGAGACGAAGCTCGTCGTCTTCGACGGCACGATCTGGCGTTCCGTATCGAGCGATGTTGCGTCGATGCAAAATCTTCAGCTTGTCGGCGTCGGGACCAGCGCGGATGCGGGCAATCCGCTGTCAGCCAAGTTGAACGCCACTCTGTTCACGGCCTTGCAGACGAGCGAGGGCGGCACGGGCGACTTTGTTTCAAGCTCAACAAGCAGCAGGCGGGAAGCGTTCTTTCGCAACTGTACCAGACAAATTATTCGGGCCGCGCGGAAACGGGCCTGATGGGCGACGACCGCTACCGCATCAAGGTTTCGGCCGATGGCGGCACCTGGAAAGACTCCATGTCGGTCGATCCGGCGAGCGGTCGCGTGTTCTTTCCCAATGGCGCGACCGATCTTCTAGCTTGCGCCCCCATGACGACGGGCACGCCCGCTGCCTTCGTGCTGACGACGCCGATGGGCGGTCCGATGCCGGACGGGTGCATCTTCTGGATGGTGCCGCATGTGCCCAATGCAACGGCGCTGAACGTCGATCCAACGCTGCTGGTCAGTGGCATTGACGCAGCGCCTTTGCCGCTCAAGAATTTCGATGGCGGCGCACTCGCACAAGGCTCTCTGGAGGCGAACCGCGCCGTGCTCGTACGCAAGGTCGGATCGATCTATTGCGCTCAAACGCGCCGCACCGGCTATTCCTTCTTCAACCTTCTCGATGATGGCGGCCGTTTCGCAGGAAACCCGGAGACCCAGACAAACGTGGCCGCCGCCTATGCGGACTCAACGTCTTTTGGATCGGTCAACGGCTCGGCGCGAACCGTCTTCGGTCAGGCCCGCTCCAACTCGTCAACCTTCGGCGGCGCAGCAGGTGCCCTCCAGACGCAGGTCGCCGAACTCGTGAGCAAGATACGCTCCGGCTCATCGCTGCTGAACGGTGCCGAATTCTGGGTGAACCAGACGACGGCGGGCATAGGCACGGCGAGCGGCGTGACCGTGCAGGGGACGAGTTACTACACGGCGTTTGGCGCGACTCGCATGACCGGCAAGGGCTTCACGTCCAGCCTCTATTTCCGCGTCGTCTCCGGCAGTCTCGTCATCGCGCCTGCCGATGTCTGTCCCCGTGTACTCATCGATGGTGTTACGCACGATGTCACGTCGGATACACCCGATCGCGTCTTCACGGCCGCGCAGGGCTGGAAGCACATGCAGCGCTGGATCGCCTCGCCGGATGGATTCACCGCCGCAGGCTGGCCGCTGCGCGCGACGCCCGGAACCGTGATCCTGACGGCGCTCCCCGCCGTCATGCCGGGGCTGGAAACGCTGCCGTGGGATATCGGGCCGGTGCCCTCCCTGCGCGGCTGGAGGTGAGCACATGTCCTCACAAATCTTCGAGGAATGCTTGGCGCTGACCCTCGCGCAGGAGGGTGGATACGTCGACCATTCGCGCGATCCGGGAGGCGCTACCAATTTCGGGATCACGCGGGCGACACTTGCCGCCGCGCGCGGACGTCCCGCAACTAAAGCCGATGTCGCAGCGCTGACGCGGGCTGAGGCCGCCGCGATTTATCGTGCGAGTTACTGGAACGCGGTTCGCGGCGACGACCTGCCGGCCGGGATCGATGCAGCGCTCTTCGACTACGCGGTCAACTCGGGTGCGGGCACGGCGATCCGCGCACTGCAACGGGTCCTCGGCATGGCGCCGGATGGCCGCATGAACGCGGCTTTGCTTGGCAAAGCGGGCGCGGCTGATTCGCGTCAGACGATTTCGCAGCTTTGCCGCGCGCGCCAGACATCCCTCGCACGGCTGAAAACTTTTTCAACGTTCGGCAAGGGCTGGACCAGACGCATCGCTGAGATCGAGCGCCATGCCATTGCCCTTGCCGAACGTCACCGCGCGCAGATCAGCGCGTCCGCAGCGGCCCGGCCGGTCGCTTTTATGGAGGAGAACCTCATGAGTGCCGATGTAACCACGACTGCAGAAACGAAGCCCTTCTGGGCCTCGCAAACCATCTGGTCCGCCATCGCGGTGATCGGATCCTCGGTGACCGGGGCCCTTCTGGCGTGGCGGTCCAACGATATGGCGAGCTTCGGCGCATCGCTGACGGCTCTGCTCGGTGGCGTCAACGCAATCGTTGGCCGCTATCGCGGCACGATGCCTATCGCATGAGTGCGCCGCTTTTCGCGCTCGTCGCGGGAATGACCGCTGTGCTCGGCGCGTTCGCGGGGGGCGCGGTCTGGCACACGCGCGCCATCGGCCGCGCCTATGCCGCCGGGGTGGTGGCAGGGCGCACAGCTCTTCAGAGCGAGGTCGAGGCACAGGCCACAGCGCAGATGCGGGCATCGGAGGTGGTCCTCGCCGCCGCCCGTGCCCGCATCCCCGCGATGGGCAAGCGCCACGAGGACAACCAGGAGAAGCTCGATGCGCTCGAAGACGACACGTTCGTGGAAGGTTTTGGCACTGGCCAGCGCCTTTCCCCTGGCCTCGTGCGCAAGCTCGACGCAGTCGGTCGTGATCCCGGCGACACTGGCCCGGGCGCCTGAAGCGCTGACGCATCCCTGTTCAGCGCCCGCCGCTCTCCCGCATGGTGGCCTCGATACCCGGGCCATCCTGCGCTACTGGGGCCGCGACAGGCTGGCCCTGGCCGATTGCCGCGACCGGCAGGCCGGGCTGGCGGCGTTTGTGGCGGGGCGGTGAAGGGGGGAACCGTTCATCCCCCATTCAGCGCGACACCGGCACGGTGCCATTATGAGTTCCGTGCTCCTGCCTTTCGCCTTGGCCGCGACCCTTCTTCATTCGGCCGCCTCGCACCCCGAGGCCGAGGAGCGGCGGCGCGTCTGCATGTCTCCCGCCGAGACACGGGAAAATGTCGCCGCCCACAAGCTCCGCGACCCGATGGCGCTGCTGCGCGAGGCTGCACATCAGACACGGTCAGAACCGCTCGGCACGCGCCTCTGTCGCTGGAACGAGAGATTCGTGTATGAAATGTCTCTGCTGCGGCGGGACGGCAAGGTTCTCCGTGTCTTTCTGGATGCCTCCTCGGGCGAGTCTCTCACCGCCCGCGACAAATAACGCCCTGAGACCGGAGACTTAGACAGTGCGCCTGCTGGTCGTCGAAGATGACAAGGATCTTAACCGCCAGCTCGTGAGCGCGCTGGAACAGGCGGGTTACGCGATCGATCGCGCTTTCGATGGCGAAGAGGCGCTCTATCTTGGCATGAACGAGCCCTATGACGCGGTCGTTCTCGACGTTGGTCTACCGCAGAAGGACGGGATTTCTGTTCTTGAGGAATGGCGCAAGAATGGGCGAACCATGCCCGTGCTGATCCTGACCGCGCGTGACCGCTGGAGCGACAAGGTGCAGGGTTTCGATGCAGGCGCCGACGATTACGTCAGCAAGCCTTTTCATATGGAGGAGGTGCTTGCGCGCCTTCGCGCCCTCGTGCGTCGCGCGACTGGCCATGCGACGAGCGAACTCACCTGCGGCCCCGTGCGGCTGGACACCAAAGCTGGCCGTGTGGTCGTCGACGGGGCGCCGATCAAGCTGACCTCGCACGAGTATCGGTTGCTCTCCTATCTCATGCATCATACCGGCCGGGTGGTTTCGCGCACGGAATTGGTTGAGCATCTGTACGATCAGGATTTCGATCGCGACTCGAACACGATCGAGGTCTTCGTGGGGCGTCTGCGCCGCAAGCTCGGTGTCGAGGTGATTCAGACCGTGCGGGGATTAGGCTATCTGCTCAGCCCATCCCCCGGCGATGGCGGCGCCTGACCATGCTGCCGGCCACTGGCCCGCGTTCGATTGCCACGCGGCTCTTTCTGTCAGCCGCATTCTGGAGCGTTGCCGTCCTGCTGATCGCAGGCCTCGTTCTGTCGGCGATCTACCGGCGGACAGCCGAACAGAGCTTCGATGACCGCTTGGGCGTCTACCTTCGGGCCATTGTGGCCGATGTGGCGAGCCCCGGGGACGATACCCGGACGGAACCTGGGCAGCTGGGA
>JAQGKN010000146.1 GCA_028290085.1 Hyphomicrobiales bacterium | reverse complement strand
CACCTTCCCGCACTACAACCCGAACCCTGAAGACATGGAGATGCTCCACGCCATGGCGAAAGCCGTGAAGGAGTCGGGCGCGGACGTGGGCCTCGGGTTCGACGGCGACGGCGACCGTTGCGGCGTGGTGGACAACAACGGCGACGAGATCTTCGCCGACAAGATCGGCGTGATGCTGGCGCGCGATCTGTCGAAGATCTATCCCAATTCGACCTTCGTTGTGGACGTGAAGTCCAACGGCCTGTTCGCCACCGACCCGGTGCTGCGCGAGCGCGGCGTGAAGGCTGACTACTGGAAGACCGGGCACTCCTACATCAAGCGCCGCGTCACGGACCTGAAGGCGCTCGCGGGCTTCGAGAAGTCCGGCCACTTCTTCTTCAACGCCCCCATCGGGCGCGGCTACGACGACGGCCTGCTGACCGCCATTCACGTGCTGGAGATGCTCGACCGCAATCCCACCAAGACGATGGCGCAGCTCTACGGCGAACTGCCCAAGACCTGGGGCTCGCCCACCATGTCGCCCCATTGCGACGACGAGGTGAAGTACAAGGTCGTCGAACGCGTGGTGTCGCGCTTCGAGGACATGCAGAAGCGCGGCGAAAACGTTTCCGGCCAGCCGATCCGGGATCTCGTGACCGTCAACGGCGTACGCGTGACGGCGCAAGACGGAACCTGGGGCCTCGTGCGTGCCTCGTCCAACAAGCCCGAACTGGTCGTCGTCGTGGAAAGCCCGGTCTCCGAGGCCCGCATGCACGAAATGTTCAAGGCCGTTGACAGCGTGATGCGCGAGAACCCGGAAGTGGGCGCCTACAACCAGACGATCTGATCTTCGCACCCGCCAAATTAAAAGCCGCAGCGGACGACGCTGCGGCTTTTTTGTTCTCTGTGTTCGCTTCAGTACGCAGCGCAGGTGGTGTTGGCGGTTCCCGAATAGCTCACGATGCTTTGGGCGCGAGGACGCATATAAAGCGTCCGGCTCATGGTGATCGAGCTCGCTGTCGAGCTCCATGCGAGAAACTGGCCGCCGAACAATGGAGTGTAGGTGTATTTCACGTCGGCAACGATGACGCTGCCAAGTGCATAGAGACCGGTAGGCATCGTGTCGGGCGCATTGCCGGTCGCGTCAGTGACCGGCGTCAGGATTGCGCAGGCGCGTGGCGTGCCGCCGTTGCGAATAGCTGTCCAGCGTGGCTTGGCATTGAGACCAGTAGCAGGCGAGGGCTTGTTGACGAACTCGACGCTCGACACCGTCATCTTCAATGCGGTGGTCGAGAAGGGGGACATGATCGATGTCGCAGCCGCGAAGATGTCGTTGAGCTGCGTATCGGTCAGGGGGCTGTCGGCAGGCTGCTGCGCCACCAGATCTGACAGTGCCCGCGCGACGATGGAAAGTTTGCGGCTCGCCATGAGGCCCTGAACGATTTCCGTCGAGCCCAGATACATCAAGAGCATCAACGGCAGGATCAGGGCGAATTCTACGGCAGCGACGCCGCGACGATCGCGGCGCAGAGCCGCAATGGCGCGGCGGACGCGACGCCTACCGTGAACGCGGGCTATTCCCACGGCGCTCAACAACTTGCTAGCGAACCCGGGAAGGGTTCGTTGCGGAACGCTGCGGTCCCGATCAGCATATGCGTCATGCTGCCATTGTAGGAAACCTGCCCTGCGGTGCTGATGCCCGATGTGGTCAACATCGGGAAAAAGACCGGCATCGGATAAGCGGCCCTCACGACGACGATGCAGCCGCCTCCGCCGGGCGAATAATTCATGGTCGGATTGGTATAAAAGCTCCGCGACATGTCGGCGCCGCCGAACGCGGTGGCTTGCTGCACGTCGACGACAATTTTGCTGCAATCGACGAAAGACGGCAAAAGGCGCTTTCTCGGCGCGGTCGGATTGCAGATCATCTGGTCGCGAAACTGCGTCGCGCTGGTGATCGTGGAGGACTGCACCTGTCCCGTCATGATGGTGCGCGCAGCGTCGGCGACCGCCAGTTCCAGGCCTTCCGTCGTGAAGAAGACGAAGGCGGTTTCGAAGATCGCGAAGAGCAGGCCGAGGAACGGCACACCCACGAGGGCGAACTCAATCGCAGTTGCGCCTTCGCGTGCAGCAACGAATTTGCTGACGAGGCGACGCAGCCGGGTCTTCTCACCCGCCCACCCGTGGTCCTTGGACAGAAGCCTCATCAACGTGCCCCAGCGTTCCAGATTCGAAATCGGCGCAAGAAGCAAAGTAGATTGAAATACTTGTCGAACTCTTACAGCATCTTAGCGGATCTGCCGTATTCAACGGGCAGGGGGTGCGGAGAAAGTGTTGCGCTGCTGAACCTGCCCGGCGGCCTCTGACATGTAACGCGGCGTATCGCCGAGTGTGACAGTCGGCTGGCATCGGGGGCTGCAGGAGTAGGATTCTCGTTCCAGACCGCGCTGGACGATGAGCGAATTATCCGCAGCCACGACCCGGACGATCGACTCGCCTATGGAGTTACCCTGTGCGTCGAGAGCCAGCATGTTGGTCTCGCCAAAGCCTTTAGCCGTGAGGATCATGCGCCCTTTTTTCTTGAGCAGCGTGACATCCGCGACGCCGGGGTTACCGACGATAACCGTGCTCGTCCCCTCCGGGAGCTGGATGATCTTTGCCTGATCCAGCTTCACGACGATGGATTCCGCGGCGTGGGCCGGGTGGAACGCGAGGACCATTCCCAGCAACAAGGCGGCCGGCGGAAGGATCAGCTGGAGAGCGGAGGAGCGGAAGCTGAACATGAAATCCTCGAGACTTAGAAACTGCCTCGCACTTCAACTCAAAATGGTGAACGAAGGCTGAAGGGGGGACCCCTCTTCTGCAGGCGGGGCGAGGCCGGCTGCGCGCGCCACGGCTCGGAATATTTTTGGTAAAATTTGTACGGCGTATGTATCGCAATGATACTCAGCGGTTAACTCGTTTGAAAGACATGCAGTTTTATATTCTTTCCAGCTACTAGGCGGTTCCTTTGGATGAAGCCGCGTGTAGTAGGGCTAGGAGCAAGTCATGAAAATCATCTCGCGCTTTATGAACGACGAGTCCGGCGCTACCGCCATTGAATACGGTCTGATCGCCGGCCTCATCGCCGTTGTCATCATCGCTTCGGTTTCTGCGGTCGGTACCGGCATCAAGGCGAAGTTCACCGCCGTGTCGAACAGCCTCACCTGATCGGGTGGGCGCGCCTCCGGACGCGTGCGCTTTTGCGAAGCACGGCCTCGGTCAATCCGGGGCCGTCCCCTCTTTGGGGGAATCTATCGATTTTGGTAACCAAAGTTAAAGTTTGCTCGGGCTAACGTCTTCCTCAACCGCGAAGCAGTTCGCGAACGGAGTCGCCCCATGCTCGAAACAGCCGCACTGGTCATATTTCCGTCGTTGATGGCCTATGCCGCTTCTTCGGACCTGCTCACGATGACCATTTCAAACCGGATCTCGCTGGCGCTCGTCGCGGGCTTCATGGCCATAGCATTGGCGGCCGGTATGCCCCTCACCGACATCGGTTGGCATCTCGCGTGCGGTCTTCTTGTACTGGTGATCACTTTTACCTTGTTTTCTTTCGGCCAGATCGGCGGCGGCGACGCCAAACTGGCCGCTGCGACCTCCATCTGGATGGGTTGGGGGCAGGTTATGGAGTATGGCCTCGTCGCTTCGCTGGCTGGCGCGGCCCTCACTCTGGCTCTCTTGCAGATGCGACGCTGGCCGCTACCCGCGCGTCTGAGCGACCTTAAGTGGCTCGTACGCCTGCATGAACCCAAGTCCGGCGTGCCGTATGGCATCGCCCTCGCCCTGGCCGGCTTGTTCCTCTATCCGCACTCTGCGCTCTGGATGCGTATCGTCCACGGATGACCGCACGCGGTGCAACGGACAATTAACCCTAATTTGACGTTTACTTGGTCTACTTGCGCCAGCGCCCGGTCTACAGCGGCGGTGTCGAAGACGAGATTGCACAATGAAAATTGCTAGGTTGGTTGTTCTCGGTGTCGCGCTCACGGCTGGCGGACTCGCAGCCTATTTTGCAAGCTCTTCGTCGCCTCCGCCGGCGGAGCCCACAGCTCCCATGGCTCCCGTCGCGAGATTGGAAACCGACGACATCCTTATTGCGAGCGCGGATCTTCCCCTTGGCAAGATCATTTCCGATGCGGATCTGACCTGGCAGGCGTGGCCATCGACCGCCGTGACGCCCAATATGATCCGGCGCAACGAAGCCAGCACCATCATGAACGATTTGCGCGGGGCCTTCGTTCGCGTCGCCTTTTCGCAGGGCGATCCGATCCGCCGAGAAAAAATCATCCGGCCTGGTTCAAAAAGCGGCTTCCTTTCCGCCATCCTGCCCTCGGGTGCGCGCGCCGTGGCGATTAACATCGACACGCAGGGCGGGACGACGGCGGGCGGCTTCATTCTTCCCAACGACCGCGTCGACGTTCTCAAGACTGGCCGCGACGAGGAAGGAAAGGCCGGTGAGAGTTTTGTCACCGAGACGATCCTGACAAATATTCGTGTACTCGCCATCGGCCAGAATATTCAGGAGAAGAACGGCGAAAAGGTTGTCGTCGGCTCGAACGCAACCCTGGAAGTCGATGCGCGACAGGCGGAATTGCTCGTCCTGGCGCAGCGTGTTGGTCAGCTGTCGCTGTCCTTGCGCAGCATGGCTGACATTTTGCCTTCTGCAACTCAGGTTCTTCCGGACGCACCGGAGCGCGGACTTTCGATTGTCCGTTACGGCGTCCCACAGGGTGGGCGCTGACATGAAAACATTTTTGAAAAAATCATTTCGACCAAGTGTGCCTGGAGCCTCGCATATGAGCCCACCCGTCTTTCCCTTTTGCCAAGTCGGTGTTGCGCTAGCCGCAACACTGGCGTCACTCGGTTGTCTGGCGACGCCCCTTCATGCCCAAAGCCTGCGGGATGACAGCAGCCGTGCGGTGATGCCCGTGCCGGATACCGCCGTGGCGAAGCGCCTGAGCATGGGCGTTGGAAAGTCCGTCATTCTCGACCTCCCGCGTGACGCCGCCGAGATTTTCGTTGGCAACCCGAAAGTGGCCAATGCGGTCGTGCGCTCTGCGCGCAAGCTCTACATCATCGGAATGGAAGGTGGTCAGACGACCATCTTCGCCATGGACGCTGCGGGTAGGCAGATCGCCAACCTCGAAATCTCGATTGGCCGTGACATCGGCGAACTCGATCGCATTCTGAAAACCGCCATTCCCAAAGCAAACGTGCAACTGCGGACAGTCAACGACACGATCATCCTCACCGGAACCGTCGATTCAGCGGGCGAGGCCCAGCAGGCGCTCGACATTGCTTACGGCTTCGTCGGCCAGTCCGCCAACGGGGGCGGGGCCAGTGCTGCGGGCAATCCCGCGGCGGCCGGCTCCACGGGCCGCGTCATCAATTCCTTGTCCATTCGCGGCAAGGATCAGGTGATGCTGAAGGTGACCATCGCCGAGGTGAAGCGCCAGGTGATGAAGCAACTCGGCGTCACGAGTGCGCATCTGGGCAACGCTGGCGGCTGGGGTAAACTCAACGTCTCGAGCCCGTATGGTCTCAGTCTCCAGCAACCATCCGACAACAGTCTCACGCTGAATGGAAGCGCCGCGGGCGCCACCCTGCAGGCTTTCGAACGCTATGGCGTCGCGCGTGTGCTTGCCGAGCCGACCGTCACCGCCGTTTCGGGTGAAGGCGCGAAGTTTACCGCTGGCGGTGAATTGCCTGTGCCCGCCGGCCAGAGCTGCTCACTCGATCCGACGACGAAACAGAATGTCTGTACCGTCGGCGTGAGCTTCAAGCCCTACGGCGTCTCGCTCAACTTCACACCGGTGGTTCTGTCGGAAGGCCGCATTCTTCTGCGTGTCGCGACCGAAGTGACGGAAGTCGATCCCACACAGTCCATCACCTTTTCGAATTCGAACGTGCCGGCCTTCCTGACGCGCAAGAACGAAACGACGGTGGAATTGGCCTCGGGCGCATCCATCGTGTCCGCCGGTCTTATCCAGGTCCGCTCGAAGCAGGTGATCAACGGACTGCCGGGCCTGATGAACCTGCCGATCCTCGGCTCGCTGTTCCGGTCGCGCGACTACCAGCGCGAAGAGAG
The DNA here is from genome assembly GCA_028290085.1 of Hyphomicrobiales bacterium. Lineage (GTDB taxonomy): Bacteria > Pseudomonadota > Alphaproteobacteria > Rhizobiales > Beijerinckiaceae > Terripilifer. The sequence continues at coordinate 12,621 of JAQGKN010000146.1, read as the reverse complement.
CGAGCTGATGATTATCGTGACGCCCTACATCGCAAAATCCGTCAATCCTTCGGAAGTGATGAAGCCGACCGACAATTACGCCGATGCGACCGATCCGCAGTCCTGGCTGCTGGGCCGCATGAACAGGATCTATTCCACCAGTTCCAATCCGCAAATCACGTCGCAGTTCAAGGGACGCGTGGGGTTCATCAATGATTGATCGTCGCATTGCCTCACACAAGACGCAGCCCCTTCTGAAAGCGCTGGTTCTCGTTCTCCTGGCGGCTCCACTCGCGGCCTGCGGGCACGTCGATCGCACGGTCACGGGGAGCATCACGCCAGAAGATTACGACAAGCGCCATCCGATCGAACTTCGCGAAGAGGCCTACAAGCTCGATATCTTCGTCGGCAGTTCGCTGGACGCACGCGGCAAGGGCCAGATTGCGGAATTTGCGGAAACGTACCGCCGCGTCGGCGGTGGGCAGATGCGCTTGCTCGTGCCCGTGGGCACAGGACGCGACGTCTCGAACGGGCAAGCCATCGACGACATTCGTCACGCACTGCTCGCCAACGGCGTCCGCGGCTCGATTTCGGTCGGGACCTATCCGATTGCCGACCCGCGCCTTGGTTCTCCGCTCCAGTTGAGCTTCATCGGACTGAAGGCCAAGGTCGCGACCCGTTGCGGCGAATGGCCGGCCGACCTCGCCTCGGGGAGCAGCCTGCAGGGATGGGAAAACCGCCCCTATTGGAACAACGGCTGCGCCTATCAAAACATGATCGCGACGCAGGTGGCTGACCCGCGCGACCTCGCTAACAGACAGGGCGAGGGTCCCAAGGACACGGACATGCGCACCCGTGCAATCGGAAACGTCCGCAAGGGCACGGATCCGGGGACAACGTGGACGACGAAGAACTCCTCGATCGGGACGGTCGGAAATTAAGCCACGCATGTGGGAGTAATAAAGTGAACGACGTTTCGACACCGATTGCACCGGTTCCGCGTATCTCGATCCAGGCTTTCTGCGAGCAGACTGACACGCACCACATCATGTCAGCGGCGCAGGCCGACCGTCGCATGTCGAAATGCCATATGAAGATTCATATGGGCGGCGCAGCTGCGGCGGTCGATGCCTATCGCGATGCACCGACGCCGAACCTGATCGTCATCGAATCGTCGGGCGAGAAAAGCGTTCTCATCGAGCAACTCGAGGAACTCTCCAACCTCTGCGATAGCGGCACCAAGGTCATCGTGATCGGTCGCGTCAACGATATCCTGCTCTATCGCGAACTTATCGCGCGCGGTATCAGCGAATACATCGTTCACCCCTTCAACAGCGCGAGTTTCGTTCGCTCGGTGTCCGAACTCTACGCGGCGCCCGGCAGCCGTCTTGTCGGCCGTGTCATCGCGGTGACAGGCAGCAAGGGTGGCGTCGGTGCATCGACCGTCGCACACAACCTTGCGTGGACAATGGCCCGCACACTGGACCAGCCGACCGTCATCGTCGATATGGACCTGCCTTTCGGAACGGCGGGGCTCGATTTCAATCAGGATCCGCCGCAGGGCATCGCCGACGCAATCTTTGCCAACGATCGCCTCGATGCGAACTATGTAGAGCGCCTGATGTCACGCTGCAGCGACAAGCTGAGCATCATGGCGGCGCCCGCGACGCTCGACCGGCAATACGACCTCGGTGAAGATGCATTCGAGCAGGTCATCGATCTCCTGCGCGGTACGGCACCTTTTATCGTTCTCGACGTGCCACACGGCTGGTCCGGCTGGAAGCGTCGCACGCTGGTGAGTGCGGACGACGTTCTCCTGGTTGCTGGCCCCGATCTCGCGAGCCTGCGAAATGCGAAGAATATTTTCGACGCGCTCAAGCCCGCCCGCGCCAACGACTCACGTCCGAAAATTCTCATGAACGGCGTCGGCATGCTCAAGCGGCCGGAAATCTCGGTCTCCGATTTCGCGCGCGCGATCGAGGTGGAACTCACCGGCATCATCCCGCACGATACAAAGCTGTTCGGAACGGCTGCCAACAACGGTCAGATGATCGGTGAAATCGATCAGTCCAGCAAGATAGCCGAGAGTTTTGTCGATCTTGTACGCAGCATGACGGGTCGCAGCGAAGTGCGTCGCGCGAAGAAGAATATGTTCACTCCTCTTATGGCCAAGCTCGGACGCAAATCAGCGTCGTGAGGCCGTGACGATTCCCGGCCCCGCGAGTTCGACAAGGAAATCAGACGATGTTCGGCAAGCGCTCAAGCTTCGGAAACGGCGGCTCTGCCCGTCCTGCTGCGGCACCCGCCGCTGGAGGCGCGCAGCCGGTCCGTGCGCCGGCGCAACCGATGGCAGCCGCAGCGTCAAAGCCCGCGCCTCCGCCGGCGCCGAGCGAGGCACGTCGGCCTGACGAATATTACGTTACCAAGAGCATGATCTTCGGTGCGCTGATCGAGGCTATCGATCTGTCGCAGCTGTCGCGCCTCGATCCCGAAAGCGCACGTGAAGAAATCCGCGACATCGTCAACGAGATCATCTCGATCAAGAATGTCGTCATGTCCATTTCCGAGCAGGAGGACGTGCTCGACGACATCTGTAACGACGTTCTCGGTTTCGGCCCGCTCGAGCCGCTTCTCGCGCGCGACGACATCGCTGACATCATGGTCAACGGCGCATCGCGTACCTTCATCGAAGTCGGCGGCAAGATCCAGCTGACGAACATCCGCTTCCGCGACAATGCGCAGCTCATGAACATCTGCCAGCGCATCGTCAGCCAGGTCGGACGCCGCGTCGACGAAGCCTCGCCGATTTGCGATGCGCGTCTCATGGACGGCTCGCGTGTCAACGTCATTGCGCCGCCGCTGGCCATCGACGGGCCCACGCTCACGATTCGTAAGTTTCGCAAGGACAAGCTGACGCTCGATCAGCTGGTGAAATTCGGTGCCATCTCGCCCGAGGGCGGCGAGATCCTGAAGATCATCGGCCGCGTACGCTGTAACGTCGTGATCTCGGGCGGTACCGGCTCGGGCAAGACGACCCTGCTCAATTGTCTCACCAACTACATCGATGATGACGAACGCATCATTACCTGCGAAGACGCGGCCGAATTGCAGCTGCAGCAGGCCCACGTCGTGCGCCTTGAAACCCGCCCGCCGAGCCTTGAAGGCACGGGCGCGATCAGCATGCGCGATCTCGTGAAGAACTGCCTGCGTATGCGTCCCGAGCGGATCATCGTCGGCGAAGTGCGCGGACCGGAGGCATTCGATCTCCTGCAAGCCATGAACACGGGCCATGACGGCTCGATGGGAACACTGCATGCGAACTCGCCGCGTGAAGCGCTCAGCCGTATCGAATCCATGATTACGATGGGCGGCTTCTCGCTGCCTGCGCGCACCATCCGTGAAATGATGGTGTCGTCCATCGATGTGATCGTGCAGGCCGCGCGTCTGCGCGATGGCTCGCGCCGCATCACACATATTACGGAAGTGCTGGGCCTCGAAGGCGACGTCATCACGACACAGGATTTGTTCGTGTTCGATATCGTTGGGGAAGACGCGCAAGGCAAGTTGATCGGGCGGCACCGTTCTACAGGCATTGGGCGTCCGCGTTTCTGGGACCGCGCCCGCTATTACAACGAAGAACAGCGCCTGGCTGCTGCGCTTGATGCGTCTGAAGTCGACGTTCGCGCGCCCGCCTGACGCTTGCTGCAAAAGATGGGGCGACCGACATGAACTTTACCCTGCTGATCTTGTGCACGATGGTTGCTGCAAGCGCGCTTTTCTACGTCTTCATCTATCCCTATCTCTCGGGAGAAATAGCGGCCGACAAACGCAAGCAGGCCCTTGTCCAGGGATCGGGCAAGCGTCTGTCGAACACGCGCGCGGTCGACAACAATCAGCGCCGCAAGCAGATTTCCGACAGTATCAAGGAGCTCGAGAAGAACGGCAAGACCAAGAAGAAAAAGGTCAGCATCGAGCAGCGCTTGCTTCAGGCGGGCCTGACGACCTCCAAAACGCAGTTCTTCATCATGTCCGCCGTGGGCGGGACCCTGCTCGGCTTCATGTTGATGCTGATAACAGGTGGCATTCTGTATCTGGGCGTCGGCATGTTCGTTGGCGGAGTGGGATTGCCGCTATGGGTTCTGGCATTCCTCAAGAAGAGGCGTCTTACGAAATTCTCGAATGAGTTTCCAAACGCGCTCGACGTCATCATTCGCGGCATCAAGGCCGGTCTGCCACTGGGCGATTGCTTGCGCATCATCGCGACTGAAGCAGTCGAACCCGTCAAATCGGAGTTCCGGCTGATTGTTGAATCGCAGACCGTCGGCCTGACAGTCGGTGAAGCTGTGGAGCGCATCGCTGAGCGTGTGCCCGTTTCCGAAGCGAAGTTCTTTTCGATCGTCATCACCATCCAGCAGAAGGCAGGCGGCAATCTCTCGGAAGCCCTCGGCAATCTCTCGCGGGTGTTGCGCGAACGCAAGAAAATGCAGCTGAAGATCAAGGCCATGTCATCGGAAGCGAAGGCTTCAGCGGGCATCATCGGTGCACTGCCATTCCTCGTTGCGACAATGGTCTATTTCTCCAGTCCGAAATACATCGAACTTCTCTGGATCACATCGACAGGACGCCTGGTCTTGGCCTGTTGTGCGATCTGGATGGGCATCGGAATTGCCGTCATGAAAAAAATGATCGCATTCGACTTTTGAAGGCTGGCAAATGTTTGACTTGATTTCGGAGAAGGTCAACGATCCGCAGTTCGTCGTCAGCGTTCTGGCGGCGATCGCCGCGATTGCGACGATCCTCACACTCGCAATGCCTTTTCTGGATAACGACGTGCTGGCCGGACGCATGAAAAGCGTTGCATCGGAGCGTGATCGAATTCGCCAACGCGAGCGCGAGCGCCTCGCAAAATCCAGCAAGGTTGTTCTTCGTCAGGAAGAAAAGCCGTTCATGAAGCGGATCGTGGAGCAGTTCAAGCTCTCCGACTGGCTTGGCACCGAGACCGCCAAAGTGCAGCTCGCATCTGCGGGTTTCCGCGGCGCGGCCTCCGAGACGGCCTTTATCTTCTTTCGCGGCGCGGTTCCGATCGGCCTCTTCCTTTTGGGTAGTTTCTACCTTTTTGTTGTCGAAGATTTCGGATACTCGGTCACGATGCGTTTCGCAGCGGTAATTTTCCTGCTGTATGCCGGCGTCAAGGCGCCGGAAATCTACCTGAAGAATATCGCGTCCAAGCGTCAGTTCTCCATGCGTCGCGCCTTTCCCGATGCGCTCGATCTGATGTTGATCTGCGTCGAATCCGGCATGTCCATCGAGCACGCTTTCCGCCGTGTGGCCGACGAGATCGGCGAGCAGTCGGTTCCTCTGGCCGAAGAACTGACGCTGACGACGGCCGAACTGTCCTTCCTTCCAGACCGCCGCCAGGCCTATGAGAACCTGGGCAAGCTCACCAATGTCGATGCGATCCGTCAGGTCGTCACGGTGCTCAACCAGGCCGAAAAATACGGCACGCCGCTGGGCACGGCTTTGCGCGTCGTCTCGCAGGAAAGCCGCGACACGCGCATGGGTGAGGCTGAGAAGAAGGCGGCGTCGCTGCCGCCCAAGCTGACCGTGCCCATGATCATTTTCTTTCTGCCGGTCTTGTTCGCCGTCGTGCTGACCCCGGCCATCATCCAGATATCGGCCACTGCCAGCGGCGGCTGATCCCCGGCCATAAAAAAGAGAAGAGCCGCGTCTCCGTTCAGCGGAGCGCGGCTCTGTTTCATTCAGTTCCGGTAGAATTGAGAGTCATTGCGCTCAGCGCGCGGCTGTGGCCGCACCGTTGCGCCGGCCTTTCGCATCGAGCTTCTGGATATCGCGCCATGTGTCGGATTGCGCGATCATCTGGCGAATGGATGCGACGTTGGCGGCTGCGTCCTGCGGAGAGAGGTCACGACGCGATATCACTTCCGCTTCATTGAACTTTCCCTCCAGGGCAAGCACGAGCGCATAGTTCTGCCGCACGCGCATATCGGCGGCCGGTTGCGCGACCGCGCGCTGGAGAGCTTCCTCGGCGGAAGGCAGAGTCTTGGCAAGCGCGTAAGAGAGGCCGAGATTGGAAAGGACGGACGGCTGATCTGGGACGATCTTCAAAGCCGCGCGATAATATTCCTGCGCCGCCGGGTGATCGCCCAGTTGATCCGAGACGGAGCCCAGCGCCGAGAGAATTGACCAGTTCGGGCGTTCCGGAGTCTGTGCGCGAGACAGCACATCGGCTGCCTCCTGCCACCGGCCGGCATCCGCAAGTGCCTTTCCATAGGCACCCAGGACCTCGAGGTCGTCGGGAAATTTCGCAGCCGCGCGCTGCAAAACGGCGGTGGCCTGCGCATATTGCGTCAGGCGGCGAAGCGCAGCCGCGTAGGTGAGCGCGGTCATCTTGTCGGAAGGATTCTGATCGTATTTGCGGCCCCAGCTATCGGCATATGCACGCAGGCTGGTTTCATCCGTGGGAGCGGCTACACTTCCTGGACGCAAGGAACCCGTGATGTCTCCGACACTCTTGCAGGCGCCGAGAGCCAGCGTGAGCGAAAGAGCAAGGCACAGTCCCGCCGTTTTGGCGGGGGAGCGGCTACCGGGGAAACCGTACATCAAGACCGTCGCTACTGGAGACAACTGCCACAAACATAAAGAATTAACCCTAAGCATCTGTTAATGCGCCCAAGCTGGGCTTTACCTCGAGGACCACCGAATGCCGCTGCTCGCCGCCCGCTCGTCCGAACGCTCCGTGCCCGTCTGGTTCGTCACCAGCGACGACTGGCAGACCCGCGCGGCCGCGCTCCCGCCCATGGCCGCTGCTTTTGCCAGGGCCTCCGGCTTCGAGCCCCGCGCCGGGCGCCATTGCATTCTGCCGGATGCTGAAGGCGGCCTCGCCGGCGTGCTCTTCGCCATCGAGGCGGCGGACGCGCGCTACGTCGATCCATTCCTCGCCGGCAAGCTCGCGACAATCCTGCCCGCAGGTCTCTATCGTTTCGCCGACGCGCTGCCCGGCGGTGCGCCCGCAGCCGAACTCGCCGCGCTCGGCTGGTGCCTCTCCGCCTACCGCTTCACGCGCTACAAGGCTCAGGCGGGTGAGGCTCCGCGCCTCGTTTGCCCCGATGGCGTCGATGCTGCCCGCGTCACCCGCATGGCGGAGGGCGTTACGCTGGCCCGCGACCTCGTCAACACACCCGCCAACGACATGGGGCCGGGCGCGCTGGAAAAAGCCGTGCAGGATCTCGCGGCCCGCCATGGGGCGACCTGCAGCAGCATCATGGGCGACGAACTTCTGGCGCAGAATTTTCCGCTCATCCACGCGGTCGGCCGCGCGGCTGAAGAGGCGCCCCGCCTCGTCGATTTTTCATGGGGCCCTGAGGACGGCCTGAAAGTGACGCTGGTGGGGAAAGGCGTCTGCTTCGACACCGGCGGCCTCGACATCAAACCGTCCATCGCCATGCTCTTGATGAAGAAGGACATGGCGGGCGCCGCAACCGCTCTCGCGCTCGCCCATATGATCATGGATGCGAAACTGCCGGTGCGACTGCGCGTACTGGTCCCTATTGTCGAGAACTCAATCGCAGGCAACGCCTTCCGCCCCGGCGACGTCTATCCCAGCCGCAAGGGCCTCAACGTCGAGATCGGCAACACGGATGCCGAGGGCCGCCTCATTCTCGCCGATGCTCTGTCGCTGGCCGCGGAAGAAAACCCCGCACTGCTGTTCGACTTCGCAACGCTCACTGGTGCCGCCCGCGTGGCACTCGGGCCCGACCTGCCGCCCTTCTATACCGACGACGACGCACTCGCCGCCGAGATCGCGGGCACTGGCACGCGCGTGCACGACCCCGTCTGGCGTATGCCCTTGTGGGAGCCCTACGACAGCCTGCTCGATGGGAAAATCTCGCAGCTCAACAATGTGTCCAACGGTCCCTTCGCGGGATCCATCACGGCGGCACTGTTCCTGCGCCGATTCGCCGAAGGCGCTGGCGCATGGGTGCATTTCGATATTTACGGCTGGATGCCCTCGACCAAGCCGGGCCGCCCCGAAGGCGGCGAGACGCAAACCGCGCGGCTGCTGTACGAACTGCTGGAGCGGCGCGTGCAAAAACAGGCTTGAACGCGCGGCTCCAGCGCGCAAGATGGCGAGATTGTAACTGAGTGGGGCGTTGATGTTAGTCGAGTTGAAAACGGCGCAGGGGTTGAACCTTCTGCATGACATCACGCTCTCGCTGGTGCGCGAGACGCGGCCCGAGGGGCTCACCGATTTCACGCATCGCCAATTGGCGATCCTGCTCACGGTCTATCTGGAACAGCCGCCGCACACGGTGCGCGGTCTCGCGCAGAAACTCGGCGTCACCAAGCCCGTCATCACGCGCGCGCTCGATTCCATGGGCAAGCAGGCCATCGTCGCGCGCCGCCGCGACGAGGCCGACAAGCGCAACGTCATCATCCAGCGCACCGTTAAGGGCGCGCTCTATGTGGAGAAGCTCGGCGACATGGTGGTGCAGAAAGCGGGCGATCTCGCGAGCAAGGACATCGGCCAGTGACCGGCTTCGACCCGCGACGCACACCCGCGCGCGAAGATCTCGCCGCCGCGCACCTCGAGGGCACTGTCGCAGCACCTTGTTATGTCGAGGGCCTGCGCATGCGCGTCGTCGATGAGGCCATCCCGCTGCGGTCACGACCGAGCCCCGATTGCAGTCTGGATACGCAGGTGCTCTTTGGCGAAGAGGTCGTGATCTACGACGTCGAGGAGGGCTGGGCCTGGGGGCAGATCGCCAGCGACGGCTACGTCGGCTATATGCCCGCGGACTCGCTGGATGCGGCCCTCGTCGAACCCAGCCATCGTGTGATGGTGCCGCGCACCTTCCTCTATCCCGGCCGCAGCATGAAGGCGCCCACCCTCGGCGCATTGCCGCTGGGCGGGCTTGTTGCAGTGACGGCGATCAAGGGCGACTTCGCATTTCTCGCCGATGGCCGCTGCATCTGGGCCGAGCACCTGGGCGCGCCGGACACGCGGCTGGCGGACTTTGTCGCGACCGCCGAACTCTATATTGGCGTGCCCTACCTATGGGGCGGAAAGACCTTTTCCGGCCTCGATTGTTCCGGGCTCGTGCAGATCGCCTTGCACGCGGCCGGACGCGAGGCGCCGCGCGACACGGACATGATGCAGGCCGAACTCGGCCAACCCGTGCCAGAGGGCGCAGACTTGCAACGCGGCGATCTCGTGTTCTGGAAAGGTCATGTCGGTATGATGCAGGACGAGCACCGGCTGCTGCACGCCAACGGCCATCACATGCTCGTCGTGTCGGAGCCCCTCGATGTGGCGCGCGCGCGCATTGCCGAAAAGAGTTTCGGCCCGGTGACAGCGATCCGCCGTCTCGCTCTTTAAGCCGCCACGATGCACGCCAGTACAGGCGCGCGCGGGGCGCCGGGTTCATCGGCAATGGTCATGCCTGCCTGCACAGCCGCAATAGCGATTTCAGCTGCACCCGCATCACGCGCGTGCACGAAAGCCAGCGGCTGCCCGGCCAAAACGGGACTGCCGAGCGAACAGATCTCGGTCAGGCCAACGGCGGGATCGACGAGATCTGCTGCGCGCCTTCGGCCACCGCCGAGTGCGACGACGGCGAGGCCGAGGTCGCGCGTGGCAATATGCGTCACGAAGCCGCTCGCAGGCGAGGGCACCGGGCGTACGACTGGGGCCGATGCGAGATAGGCTCGCGGCCGTTGCAGAAGATCGTTCGGGCCACCCAGCGCCGCGACCATGCGCGCAAAGCGATCCGCTGCCGCGCCGCTGTCGAGCGCAGCCTCGATGCGCCGTCGACCCATTTCCATGTCGGCCACGAGCCCGCCGAGCAGCAGCATTTCCGCACCGAGCGCGACGACGATCTCCTGCACGCGCGGCTCGCGCTTCACCCCGGTGAGGTGCGCGATGGCATGGGCTGTCTCGACTGCATTTCCGGCGGCGCTGGCGAGGGGCTGGTCCATGTCGGTGACGAGCGACACAGTCGGCAGGCCCGCGCGCGTCGCGACATCGGCGAGCGAATGCGCGAGGTCTTCCGCGTCTGTGACACTCTGCATGAAAGCGCCCGAGCCGGTCTTCACATCCATGACGAGACCGTCGAGTCCCGCGGCGAGTTTCTTCGAGAGGATGGAGGCCGTAATGAGTGGAATGGATTCCACGGTGCCCGTGACATCGCGGATCGCATAAAGCCTGCGGTCGGCTGGTGCGAGTTCCGCCGTCTGGCCAATGATCGCGCAGCCGACCTCGCGCACGACGCGCGCGAGCCGCGTTCGATCCGGCGTCGCGTCATAGCCGGGAATGGCTTCGAGCTTGTCGAGCGTGCCGCCGGTATGGCCGAGGCCGCGTCCCGAAATCATGGGTACGAACCCGCCGCAGGCTGCGACCGCCGGCGCGACGATGAGGCTGATATCGTCGCCGACGCCGCCCGTCGAATGCTTGTCGAGCACCGGCCCGCCGAGCCCTTCTTTCGACCAATCGAGCACATGGCCCGACATCATCATTGCGCGTGTCAGCACCGCGCATTCGTCTGTGCTCATGCCCTGGAAGAACACGGCCATCGCGAAGGCGGCGGCCTGTCCCTCGGTGATGTGCTCGTGCGTCAGCCCGTGAATGAACGCTTCGATGTCGGCTGCATCAAGCACCTTTCCGTCGCGCTTGTGGCGGATGATTTCCTGCGGCAGCTTCATGCCGGGTTCGCCTCTACAGCGGCGAGAAGCGCGTCGAGCAGGCTGCTCGCACCGAAGCGGAATGTTTGCGGTGACGCCCAACCCGTCCCCATGACCTCGTCGGCGAGCGCGAGATAGACCGCTGCATCTGCAAGCGTGCGCAACCCGCCGGAAGCCTTGAAGCCGACGGGCCGCGCGCTGTCGCGGATGCAGGTGAGCATGACGCGCGCGGCCTCCGGCGTGGCAGACACTTTCGTCTTGCCGGTCGAGGTCTTCAGGAAATGCGCGCCGCATTCGATCGCAAGGCGGCTCGCCTGCGCGATGTGTTCCGCATCACCCAGTTCGCCGGTTTCGAGGATGACTTTCAGCAAGGCGCCGCGCGGCAGGCAATCGGCGACGGCGCTGATCATTTCGCGCGCCGGCTCGATGCGCCCGGCGAGAAAGGCGCGATAGGGCATGACGAGATCAATCTCGTTTGCTCCATCGGAAAGCGCTTCCTGCGCATCCGACACTGCGCGCTCGACGTCTTCGCTGCCCTTGGGAAAATTGATGACGGTGGCGAGCCGGATCACAGACCCGCGCAACGCCGTGCGCACGCCGCTGACAAATTGCGGCCAGATGCAAAGCGCAGCCACCGTGGGATCGAGGGACAAAGCGCGCCGCGTCAATGCTTCAATCTGGTGCTCCGAACACGTGTCGGAGAGATCGGTCAGGTCGATCAGCGGAATGGCCCGCAGCGCCAAGGCACGCGCGTCTGTCATGAAAGACTCTCGCTTGAAGGCAAAAGGAAGCTGTCCAGCAGCCGTTTGAGCGCGTCCGCGCCAGCGGCGGCAACGCGCTTCGTTCCCGCATGATCGGGGTCGCCACCTGCGATCCCCGCCGCGAAATTGGTGACGAGCGACAGCCCCGCGATGCGCAAGCCCAGCCGTCGCGCGAGGATCACCTCGGGCACGGTCGACATGCCCACGAGATCGGCGCCGAGCACCGCGGCCATGCGCACTTCCGCAGGCGTCTCGAAGGACGGTCCTGAAAACCACATGTAGACGCCCTCGCCGAGCGCGACATGGGCCTGCGCCGCAGCCGCTTTCAATTGCGCTGCCAGCGCGGGATCGTAGGCCTGCGTCATAGCCACGAAGCGCGTGTCGCCTTCCGCGCCGATCAACGGGTTCATGCCGCTGAAATTGATGTGGTCGTTGATGAGAACGAGGGAGCCTGTCGCGAGATCGGGCCGCGTGCTACCTGATGCACAGGTGACGATCAGCTGCTTTGCCCCCAGCGCGGCGAGCGCGTCGATCGCGCCCGACATCGCGCGGGCATCGCCGCTCTCGTAGTAATGCGCGCGGCCCTGTAACCAGGCGATCAGACGCCCGCCGCGACGGCTGAGCACCAGCCGCCCTGCATGCCCCGAAACATCGCTGCGCGGAAAGCCGGGCAATTCGGAATAGGGGACGGCGATATCGGCAGGATCGTCGCCGGCGACCTCGCCGAGCCCCGTGCCCAGCACGATGGCGAGATCGACAGGCGTGTCGCCCACGGCTGCGCGCACGCGTGCAACAGCGCCCATCCAGAGCGGTGTCATGACCGCGCCGCCGCGAGCAGGTCCGGCCCAAAGGCATGGGGCAGCAACGCGTCCAGTGTAACACTCAGCCGTGCGCCGCTGACGCTGCCCGCATGGACCAGAGTCGCGGGCGTGGCGAATTCACGGATCCGCTGACGGCAAGCGCCGCACGGTGTCACCGGCGCGTCGCCCGAACCAAGCACCGCTATAGCCGCGATGCGCGTCTCGCCTGATGCGATCATCGCCGCGATGGCCGCCTCTTCCGCGCAGGTGCCGGAAGGGTAGGCGGCATTCTCGACGTTGCAGCCGATATGCAGCCCGCCGCCCGCGCCGCGAATGGCAGCGCCCACTTTGAACTGCGAATAGGGCGCATGGGCGCGCGCGCG